>JAAYEJ010000061.1 GCA_012728835.1 Candidatus Brocadiaceae bacterium
GGCAGACGCACGGACCGGGCACGACGGAGCGTGCCCCTCCAGCGGCGTGAACCGTCCGTGCAAGTGGAGGGCCGCGCTCCGTCGCGGCCGGGGATGGCCGGGTGCGGGCAGACGCACGGACCGGGCACGACGGAGCGTGCCCCTCCAGCGGCGTGAACTGTCCGTGCAAGTGGAGGGCCGCGCTCCGTCGCGGCCGGGGATGGCGAGCGGCCGGTGATTGCAGGCGCGGGCACGACGGAGCGTGCCCCTCCAGCCACGGGATAGCCCCCGGCGTCCTGACCGGCCTCACCGCGCCGGGGCGTCGGCATCCAGAAGCAGCCAGGCGGCGGCGAAGGGCAGGAGGGCGGCGCCGGAGAGGCGCAGGGCTCGGCTCGGGAGTTCGTGGTTCTGGCGGGGCGCGCAGGATGACGGCTCGTCCCCGGTGGAGAGATCGGCAGCGGCGGGCCAGAGCGCGATGATGCGGCCGGCCGAGCCGTCCGGCAGGCGCCAGCGCCAGGCGCGGCGAACGCCGTCCCGCAGGGCATCCGGCAGCGGCCCGGGCGGCAGGGCAGGGGCGTCTTCCGAGGGCTCCAGCACGGCGTCCGGCGCCAGGTGCAGGAAGCTCTCGACGCCGTGGGTGCCCGAGCCCTCGACCCGGTCCAGCACGGCCAGCCCCCAGGGCTCCAGTGTGAAGGTGCGCCGGTGGACGGGGCGGCCGGGCCGGTGGGCGTAGCCGTCGTGCTCGCCTTCCCAGCAGATGCCGTCGGCGTCCTGCCGGAGGATTCGGCCTCGGCAGCGGCGGGGGCGCCGGCCCACGCGGAACGAACTCCACGTCTCCATGGAGTCCTGCCCGTCCAGGCGCACGGTGTTGTGGGCCGCGGTGCCCCGGTCGCGCTGTCTCTGCTCACCGGGGTTGTAGGTCACGTTTCCGCCGTCGCAGGCGAGCTTGCGCCCGCGGTGCCACAGCTCGAAGCCGAGGTGGTCCGCGTGCGCGTGGCCGAGCTGGTGGCCGGGCCCCGGTGGGCCGACGTCGAAGACGGCGCTCCAGGGGCCGACCGCCGCGGCCAGGTAGCCGCTGCCCCGCAGGCGTTCGTCGGCGGTCGGGCGGCCTATCTCGGCGAAGCGGGCGATCTCGGCGACGGACTGGTGGGCCTCATCAGGGGGCACCTCCTCGCCATCGTTCATGAGGGGCAGCGCGCGGACGGTCTCGAGCGTGCCCGCCACGATGCCGGCCATGGCGCCGGCGGCATGCCGCAGCGTCTCCAGACAGGCCGGTGCGCCGGGATCGTCGTCAAAGGCGCCTGCCTCGGCGACGGCCAGGACCTCGGCCAGGTCGCGCATGCACTTGACGTGATAGGCGAAGCTGCGTTCCTCGTGCATGCCGTCGGCGAGCACCTGCTCCCGGACGACGCGGGCCAGCGTGGGCAGCCGGCGGCGGCGGACGCCGCGGGCGGCCGGGCCGTCCATGCAGGCGGCGGCGACCAGCAGGCCGCACAGGTTCTGCCACAGGTGGTTGGCCTGCAGGTCCCACTCCAGGTTCGCGGCCAGGAAGGCCGTCTGCTCGGCGAGGCTGCGTTCGAGCTGCGGCAGGGCGTCGGGGGGCACGGCATCCCGCAGGCGGCCGCCGGACGCCAGCCAGACGCGCAGGCGTTCGGAGATCACGTAGGGGCTCCAGCCGAAACGCCGCTCCCGTGGGTGGGGCGGGACGGACGCGATCCAGGAGGCGGTCAGATGTGCCCACGCTCCGGCGAAGCGGCCCTCGCCCGTCTCGGCCCGGGCGGCCGCGAGCGTCTCGAGGTAATGCTGGTAGTGCAGCTCGAACCCCGCCAGCGGGCGGCCGGTGCGCAGGTCGGCCCGGTGCCAGTCCACGGTCTCGCCGAAGTCGTAGGTCTCGCCGGCCAGGCGGAACCGGCGCCCGAGTATCTCGTCCGGCGGCCCCGGATAGGGCAGGGGGCGCGCGGCGCGCAGTTCGCAAAGGGCGCGCAGCGGCGCACCGATCCAGTCGACGGCCCCCCAGCGCGGGGCCGACCGCCGGAGCCTTGCCGGCATGCGACGCGGCAGCAGGCGCCCCGTGGCCGCGTGGACGATGTTCCGGGCGCGCCACAGGATCTGGCGGGGGGTGAGGTGGCGCACGGTGCGCAGGAGCCGGCCCGCCCGGAGCGTGCACGCTGCGTCATCCATGCCCGTCTGCCCGTGTCATTGCAGGATCACGTCGGCGATGCGTTCGGCGGCGCGGCCGTCCCAGAGGGCGGGGCGGCGTTCGTCGCGCCGGCCGCTCTGCGCGGCTTCGAGGACCTCGGCGGCGAGGGTCTCCATGTGCGCGCCGGCCAGCCGGTTGGTGCCCTCGGTGATCGTGATGGGCCGTTCGGTGTTCGGCCGCAGGGTGAAGCACGGCACGCCGAGCCACGTGGTCTCCTCCTGGATGCCGCCGGAGTCGGTCAGCACGGCGCGGGCGTGCGACTGCAGGTGCAGGAAGTCCAGGTAGCCCACCGGCTCGATCAGGCGCAGCCCGCCGCCGTCGAGGCGCAGGCCCGCGCGCTGGAGGCGGTCGCGCGTGCGCGGATGGACGGGGAAGACGACGGCCATCCGGCCGGCCAGTTCCTCCAGGACGCCGCCGATGCGCTGCAGGCGCGCGGGGTCGTCGACGTTGGAGGGGCGATGGAGCGTTACCAGCACGTAGGGCCGCGGGGCGCCGTCGGTGAGCAGCCCGACGTCGCGCAGGACGGGCCGCTCGCCGGCGGCCCCGTGCAGCCGTGCAAGCGTGTCGATCATGACGTTGCCGACGCGCCGGATGCGCTCGGCCGGCACGCCCTCGGCGCGCAGGTTCTCATCGCCGTCGGGCGAGGGCGTGAACAGCAGGTCGCAGACGTGGTCGGTGACGATGCGGTTGATCTCCTCGGGCATGGTGCGGTCGCCGCTCCGAAGCCCGGCCTCGACGTGCGCGACCGGGCGCAGAAGCTTGGCCGCCACGAGCGCGGCGGCGACGGTGGAGTTCACGTCGCCGTAGACGAGCACCCAGTCGGGCGCATAGGAGTCGATCACCGGTTCGATGCGTTTCATCACGTCGGCAGTCTGGGCGGCGTGCGTGCCTGAGCCGACGCCGAGGTCCACGTCGGGCGCGGGCAGGTCGAGTTCCACGAAGAAGATGCGCGACATCTTCTCGTCGTAGTGCTGCCCCGTGTGCACGAGCTGCTGTTCGGCGCCGCGTGCGGCGAGCGCGCGGTGGACGGGCGCGGCTTTCATGAAGTTGGGGCGTGCGCCGACGACGTGAAGGACCCGCATCAAGACCTCCTCCGGCCGGGCCGGGCGGCGTGTTCGAGTATGCGCAGCATGCGCGTGGCCAGTGCCCGCCGGTCGTAGTGGGTGCGGACGGCGCGCCGGCCGCATTCGCCCATCCGGCGGGCGAGTTCGGGGTCGGCGCGCAGCCGCAGCACGGCGTCGGCCAGCGCGCGGGGGTTCTCCGCCCCTACGTAAATGCCTGCCTGGGAATCCTCTACGATGCGCCGCGCCTCGCCGTCCACCCCGAGGATGATCGGCCGGCCGGCGGCCATGGCCTCGAAGATCTTCGAGGGGATGACCGTCGTGAACAGGTCGCTCCTGCGCAGCAGCACCAGGCTCGCGTCGGCGGCCAGCAGGTAGCGTTGGGCCGCGTCGCGCGGCACCTGGCCGACCATCTCGACGTTGTCCAGCCCCATCGCGCCACGCAACTGCTGCAGGCGCGCAAACTCGGCGCCGTCGCCGACCGTCACGAACCGGACGCCGTCGTCCCTGAGCAGGCGCGCGGCCTCCAGGAGCGTCTCCAGGTTGTGCGCCATCCCGTGCGTGCCCACGTAGGCCGCCACGAAGCCGTTGTTCAGCCCCAGGGACGCCCGGAGCGCGCCGCGGTCGGCGTCCGCCGGCCAGCAGTCGGCGTCGACGCCGTTGGTCACCACGTGCACCTTCTCGCCGGGCACGCCGCGCGCGCACAGGTTGTCGCGGAACGCGTGCGTCAGCGCCACGATCCCCGCCGCGTCGCGATACAGCGACAGCTCCACGTGCTCGAAGAACCGCAGCGCCGCCCGTGCCGACACCGCACCGACCGCCGCCACGGAGTCCGGCCACAGGTCGCGCAGCTCGAACACCCACGGGCGGCCGAACAGCTTCGACACCAGCCCGCCCGCGCAGGCGCAGAAGAACTGCGGCGATGTGGCCACGATGACGTCCGGACGCGGCAGCCGGGGGGCCGCCGCCGCAGCCGAAAGCATGAAACTGACGTAGCCGATCGTGCGCCGCCAGACGCCGCGGTTCGGCGCCACGTGCGTCCACACCCGGTGCACGCGCAGTCCGTCCACCGTCTCATGCTGCACGCCGAATCGCGTGCGGTATCCCGGGTAGACCCGCCCCTGCGGATGGCTCGGCACGCACGTCAGCACGTGCACCTCGTGCCCGGCGCGCACCCACTCGCGGCAGTGCTCGTGCGTGCGCACGGCCGGCGCGTTGACCTCCGGCGGGAAGTAGTGGCTCAGGAACAGGATACGCATGTCAGTGCCCCGCCGCCTCCAGTTCCGCCCGCAGTTCCTCCAGCGGCACCGTGCGCCCGCCCTCGCGCATCGACCGCACGGCCGCAAAAGTCGCCAGCGTCACCTCCTCGACCTCGTCGTAGGGGATCGGCGCCGGGCCGCCCGATGCCACCGCCCGCAGGAACGCCTCGACCGCCCCGCGGTGGCCCTTGTCCTGGCGGCGCAGCACCATGCGGCGGAAGCGCCGCCACCCGTGCCCGCGCAGTTGTCGGAAGTTGTTCAGAGCAAGTACCTTGCCGTCGCAGAATGCCTCCAGCCGCTCCTTCGGGTACGCCTTGTGCCCCGAGGCGAAGTAGTTGATCACGCCCAGCGAGCCGTCCGCGAAGTCCAGCACCAGCGCCGTCTTGTCCTCGTCCACACCGTCCGGGCTGCCGCTCACCGCCGCCGCGCGCACGCGCTCGATGCACGCGCCCGCCAGGAAGCGCAGCGTGTCCACGAAGTGGCACCCCTCGCCGATGATGCGCCCGCCGCCGACCGCCGGGTTCTGGATCCAGTGGTCCGGCGGGATCGCCCCGGCGTTGACCGTCATCGTCATGCTCAGCGGCCCCGTGCGCGCGGCCAGAAGCTCGCGCATGCGGCGCGCGTGCGGCGAGAAGCGCCGGTTGAACCCGGCCGTCACCCAGCCGGCCGCCCCGGCCAGCGCCTCGCGCACCCGCCGCACGCCGTCCAGGTCGATCGCCAGCGGCTTCTCCACGTGCACGCACTTGCCCGCCGCCAGCGCCTCGGCCGCGATCGGCGCGTGCAGATGGTGCGGCACGGTCACGAACACCGCGTTGACCGCCTCGTCGGCCAGCAGCTCGCGGTAGTCCGTCCCGGCCGTCTCGAACCCGAACTTGCCGGCTGCGTGCCGTGCCGCCACCGGGTCCAGGTCGGCCACGCGCAGCCGCCGCGCGCCCGCGCGCTTGAGCAGCGGGAACTGCACGTAGCGCGCAAACTGCCCCGCGCCGATCGCCCCCACCACCGCGACGCCGCCTGCGTGGCCCGGCCCCTGGCCCTGCCGGGCCAGCCCCCGGCCGGGTGTCACGGCCACCGCCGTCGCCCGGTCCGGCTCCGACTCGCCGTATGTGAACACCGTTCCGATCGCCCGGCCGCCCGCCAGGCGCCTGTAGGACTCTGCCGCTTCGGCGAAGGGCATCCGCTCGGAGACCAGCGCCTCCGCGTCCAGCCGGCCCTCGGCCATCAGCGCCAGCACGGCCTCCATATTGCGCCGCTCCGTCCAGCGCACGAACCCGTACGGGTAGTCCCGCCCGCCCTGCTCGTAGGCCGGGTCGTAGCGGCCCGGGCCGTAGGAGCACGAGACCTGGAAGCTCAGCTCCTTCTCGTAGAAATCCGCCCGGTTCAGCTTCAGCCCGGCCACGCCCACCAGCACCACACGCCCGCGCTGGCGGCTCATCTTCGCCGCCTGGCGCACGGGCGCATCGCTGTCGGTCGCCGCGGCGATCAGCACCGCGTCCATCCCGCGTCCGGCCGTGGCCGCCATGGCCGCTTCCACGGGGTCCGCCTCGGCGGCCAGGTCCACCGTCTGCGCGCCGAACCGCTCGGCCAGCGCGCGGCGTTCGGGCACGAAATCGGTCCCCATCACGCGGCAGCCGTTCGCGCGCAGGATCTGCACGGCCAGCAGGCCCACCAGCCCGAGCCCCAGCACGGCCACGTGCTCGCCCACGGCCGGTGCGGCCAGGCGCACGGCCTGCAGGGCGATCGACCCGGCCACGGTGAAGGCCGCCGCCTCGTCGCTCACGCCCTCGGGCACGCGTGCGCACAGGTTGCGCGGCACGCACACGACCTCGGCGTGCGGGCCGTTGGACGCCACGCGGTCGCCCGGGCGCAGGTCGTCCACCCCGGCGCCCACGTCCAGCACGACGCCGGCGTTGCAGTAGCCGAGCGGCATGGGCTCGTCGAGTCGGGCGAAGACGGCTTCGAGCGTGGGCAGCAGGCCGTCGGCGCGGATCTTATCGAGGACCTGGCGGACCTTTTCGGGCTGGCGTCGGGCCTTGCCGATCAGGCCGGCCTCGGAGAACTCGACGAGCATGCGTTCGGTGCCGGCCGAGACGAGGCTGGCGCGCGTGCGGATGAGCACGTGGCCGGGCCGGACGGCGGGGCAGGGGAGTTCGGCCAGTTCGGTGGCCCCGGACTTGAGGTTCTGGAGGATCTGTCTCATTGTTGGCTTGTCTCAGCGGGTGCGGGTTGTGGGGGCTCGGTGTGCGCGCGCACGTCCAGGTGCTGGATCATGTAGCGGTACTTGCCGCCCTCGGTCGGCGGGATCTCGGCCACGCGCTCGATGGTGAAGCGGCATTCGCCGTCGCAGATGGCCTCGAAGCCCCGCCGGATCTGCTCCAGCTCCTCGGCGGTGGCGCCGGCCGCCTGCACGACGCGCAGTATGGCCGCCCCCGGCTCGCGCTGCTCGAGCTGCACCTTCTCCATCTGCGTGTACTCGTCCATGTGCGCGCCGAACAACATGCCCGTGATCGGGATCAGGCGGCCCGACTGCGTCACCACGTGGTCCTGCTCGCGCCCGGCCAGCTTGTCGATCATCGGATACTGCCGCCCGCATGCGCAATCGCCCTCGCCCCAGGCCGCGCGGTCGCCCATGCGGTAGCGGATCAGCGGCATGGCGCGGTTCATGAACCCCGTGCCCACCAGCTCGCCGACCTCGCCGGGCGCGCACGGGGCGCCGTCCGGCCGCACGATCTCCGTGACGCCATACTGGGGGTAGCAGTGGTAGCGCGCGCCGTGCTCGCATTCGCCGGCCAGGATCACCTTCTCCGTCTGGCCGTACCAGGAGTAGACGCGGCAGCCCAGCACCTCCCCGATCAGTTCCCGCTGATGGGGGAAGATCTGCTCCGAGCCGCAGAGCACCGCCTGCAGGGGCGGCAGGTCGGCGCCTGCCTCGCGCACCAGTTGCGCGAAGCGCGCGACCGCCGACGGGTAGCCATGCACGAACCGCGGCCGGAAGGCCCGGAACGCCGCCAGGTAGTGCGGCAGGGCCTCGCGCGTCAGGTGATAGATCGAGAAGCAGCGCTCGTGGTAGACGGGATTGTCCCGGTGGAAGCGGTCGGGGCGCACCTCGAAATGGCGGCCGCGGAACGTCGCCTTGCGGTCGCCGGGTCGGAAGCCGACGCGGCGCCACTGGTCGAGCATGAAGGCCCATTCGGTGCCGTAGCAGTCGTTGTGGAAGTGCAGTCCGAGCGGTTCGCCGGTGGAGCCGGCCGTGGTGGCGAAGTGGGTGCGGCGGGGCGGCACGCAGCGGGCGCGGAGATCGTCGGCATGGCGGCGCACGTCGTCCTTGGCCAGCAGGGGCAATTTCGGCAGGTCGTCGACTCCGGCGAAGTCGGCGGGCGACAGGCCCAGCCGGTCCATGGTGCGGCGGTAGTAGGGCACGTGCTCGTGGGCGAAGGCGACGAGTTCGCGGACGCGTTCGTCCTGAAGGGCGCGCAGTTGGCCGGCCGACCAGCGTTCGGACGCCTCCAGCAGGCGCCGGGTGCGGCGATAGGGCGCCCCCAGCCGCCAGGCGTACGGCACGGCGGCATAGGCCCGCTGCAATCCCCCCGGGCTGCGCAGGTACAGCGCTTTCAGGCGGTTCAACATGCGGGAGGGATCACCTTTCGATTCCCAGGTCGTGTTTGAGGCCCCGCTGGCACGTGATCTGCAGGTGGTCAATCCCCGCGTGTACATTCACTTCGATCACCACAGGCCCGGAGACCGTCAGCGCGACGTCCCAACCGAGCAGCCGGCTCTTCGGGAACAGGCTCGCGGCCGATTCCAACAGGCCGCGCACAGCGTCCTTCAGGGGCAACTCCTGCGTGAAGGGCAGACCTGTGTCCGGATGCTCCGCGTAGTCGGCTACCGGGTGTTCCGAGTGCGCGGGCCCACGGAGCCTCCAGGAGTCCAGGTCGACCTCACAGCTCAGTCCTCCTTGTGCGCTGTTGTCCACCATCGTCCCTCCACGGCCCATGCGGAGGATGGCGACCAGCGGGCAAACGGCCGGGCCTTCCGTGCGCGTGAGGATGCGCAGCGTGTTGACCGAGCGCGGGTGCAGCCTGTTGAGTTCTTCGACTTGCTGCAGTCCCTCCTGGACGACGAAGTCGCCTTCAGAGCACAGGCGGCCCAGGTAAGGGGAATCGAGCACGTCCCCGTTGCCATTCTCCAGGACACCCGCTGCGGTGCGTGTGAAGACGCGGATCCCCTCGCCGCCCATGCCGCCGGCCGGTTTGACAAAGACCCGGGTGCAGGGCTGAAGCGCCCCTTCGGCGCGGGCCGGGTCCAACGGCGAGCAGGTCGCATCGAACAGGCCCCCCCCCTCCGTCCACATCAGGACGTTCGGCGTCGGCACCCTCTTCATGGCCAGCATCTTGTGCAGCATGATCTTGTTCTGGAGCAGCGCAGTGTAGGCCGGGTCGTGCAGCTTGGGGAGGAACACATGGTAGAAGTAGAACTCCGGAATGTACTCCCTCAAGTCAGCACGGGTCTGCCCGCGCCCTTCATACAGGCGGTACCGGAAGTAGTGAAACGGGAACATGCGCCAGTGGGCCCACAGGGCCAGCACGTCCGCGAAGACCGTGCGCCAGGGCTTCCGTTGCCGTGAACGCACGCACCCCCAGATCGCCGGTGACTGCACGACCAGGTAGTACCAGAACCGTGCGGTCAGTAGAACAGGCCGCAGAACCCGACTGTCCTTGATCGTCGTCATGCCCTGTGAAGTGTCAGAGATGGTGTGGCATACTGCCTTGGGCACACCGTGCAACTCCGCGCGCTGCACGCAACATCACATCATGGCATCCTGAGACGACACCGCGCCGGTGAGTCGGTACTCCCTCTTCTTGAGGGAGATCATGAGGGAGAAGAATAGCTTAAGGAGTGCGTAGTCCAGACCTGCTCTTCCGTCCAGAAATCCCAGGCGGAAAAAGAAACGATACAGAAACAGCAGCAAGGGGCCGCATGGCACCCATGGCCACACCCGCTCGAAAAGGAACCGGCGCCAGGCGACCTTTCGCCCGGACGGCGCGCCCGTTACCTTCTCCTTCCGGCGGAAGAACTCGATGGCCTCCATGGTGGAGTAGCGGTTGTGCCGCCAGACCCAGGCGCTGATGCCCTTGCGGTCGTCGTGGATCAGGGGCTGTTTGAGGGAGCGCACCTCGCCGTCGACGATCAGTTGCTCGTTGACAGACCGGTCCTCGAACCGCCCGCGCCCGGTCCGCCAGATACGTATGCTATGGACCTTCCGGCATGTGTGCTTCAGCCACTTGCCCATGAAGATGAACTTCCACCAGAGCGTGAACGCGGCGACCTCCCCGCGGGCGGTCTGGATCGCCGCCGCGATCTCATCCCGCGTCTTCTCGGGCACGGATTCGTCAGCCGCCAGGATCATCACCCACTCCGTCTCGATGGGCAGGTTGTCGAGCGCCCAGTTCCACTGCTTGCTGTAGTTCTCGAAGGGGTGCTCGAAGACCTGCACACCCTCGTAGGATCGAGCGATGCGGACCGTGTCATCGCTGCTGAGCGAATCAACGACAAACACCTGCGCGGCCCAGCCAAGGACGGACTCGATAGCACGATGTACGTTCATCGCCTCGTTGAGCGTGGGGATGAACACGGCGAGATCTGGCCTCGCGATTGCACCTGATTGTGTTGACATACCGGTTCTCCCTTCGGCCACAGCGAACAGAGCGACGTTCTGACACGGCAGCGGTTACGTGCCGATTTGCCGCTCACTGCGGCTCGTGAAGCTCGAATCTCAGCGACAGCACGCGTCCACAGGAGGAGCACGTGAGGCGAAGAAGGTCACCGGCGCCGTGGATCTTGCGGAGCTCCCGTCCACACTTGCACGCGAAGCTTTTGAGCCGGGCGGGATTCCCCAGCATCACCGAGTAGGGAAGCGTGTCTTCGGTCACGACAGCTCCGGCGGCTATGAGCGAGTACTCTCCGATGGTTACGCCGCAGACAATGGTTGCGTTTGCCCCGATGGAGCAGCCCTTCCTCAAACGTGTCGGGATCACCTTCCAGTCTACCGGGAACGCACGCGGGTAGAGGTCATTCGTGAACGTGCAGTTGGGGCCGAGCAGAACATCATCCTCTACCTGGACGCCCGCGTACACGGAGATGCCATTCTGTATCTTGACACCGTTGCCTATCTTCACGCCTGCATCGATGTACACGCCCTTGCCGAGGTTACAGTTCTCGCCGATTTCCGCGCCGCTCCGAATCTGTGCGTAATGCCAGACCTTCGTGCCCTTCCCGATTGCCGCATCTGCAGCGACTTCAGCAGTCGGGTGAATCTGTACTAGGGGGTGCATGGGACTACTCCCACAAAAAGGGTGTCACTTGGTCGCCTTCACGCCGATGACGCGCTTCACCGTCTCGAACGACCGATGCCTCTGAAAGTGTGCTTCCGCCGCTCCTGCGAAATCGCGCTCCAGTTGCTCCTCGTAGAGGTTGTGCGAGCGCCAGTATCGAAGAAGCGAATCGACTGAGTCAAATCGGAGCGGATTGACGAAAGTGGATATCTCAACGTGACGAAAGTATGCCCCAGCCATCTGAGGCGCCTTGTCTTCCATGAGGACGTGCACCGGGTCGTCCTCAAGCTCCGTACCCCGGAGGGAGCAGATGAAACGCAGGAGCTCGGCGTTGTTTCCCCGGCCCGGGCCGCAGAAGAAAAAGAGCCCACTCGGTCGAAGAACGTCCTGCACTGTCTGGATGACCGCGTAGGGGTCTCTGGCATAGTACAGGGAGTAGCTCGCCAGCGCGCGGTCGAAGAGCTCCTTGCATGGAACGCACCGAAGGTCGTCCAGACTGAGGGCCCAGAGCCTGATCTGCCCATCGACTCTGAGTTCCTGAGCCCGGCGTTGCAGCGCTCGGAGTGCCGTCTCCGCGATGTCCACTGCAACAACCGTCCCCTCGGTACCGACCATCCGGGCCAGCGGTAATGTCTGCTTCCCTGTGCCGCAACCGAGTTCCAGTATGGACAGACCCGCATGGATTTCCATCTGCTGGAGAATCCACTCGTTGATGTCATAGAGGCCGTAGCGCACATGCGCGTCTATCCTCTGGGCCAGAGCTTCCGAGTCTATGTCGAACTTGCCCGGCTTCATGCACAGTGATCTCCGTCTCGAACCTGCCCGCCGCATGCAACACCAGGCCAGGCCGAGGCACAAGGTGTGTCCAGCAGCCGAAGTATCTCGTGGACGTGGCGTTCCCAACTGAAGTCCGTGCTGCGGCGGCGGCCCCGCTCAGCCAGTTCGGCGCGCAGGGCCGAGTCGGCGAGGACTGACTCCATCCGGTCGGCCAGGGCCTCGGGCTCGAAGGTGTCGAAGTAGACGGCCGCGTCGCCGCACACTTCGCGATGCACGGCCGTGTCGGAGGCGATGACGGGCAGCCCCGACGCCATCGCCTCCACCAGCGGCATGCCGAAGCTCTCCAGGTAGGAGGGGAAGACAAAGACGTCCGCCGCCGCGTACAAGTTCCAGAGTTCCGGCCACGGGACACCTCCCAGGAACACGATGTCGTCCTGGAAGCGGCATTCGGCCAAGGCGTCGCGGGCTCGATGCCCGCCCGGTGTGTCCAGCTTCTCCTTGGGGAACGTCAGGAGGAGGCGCCCGTCGTTGCCGCCCGACCGGAGAACGTCGAACGCGCGCAACAGGGTGTCCACGTTCTTGTGCTCGCAAAAGGCCGAGACGAACAGGAGGCGCGGCACGCCGGGGGGGCAGGCATCCAGCATCGCCCGCTGACGTTCGTTCAACGGGCGGCCGTTCAGGAACGCGACGCGGTCGAATCCATGGTAGACGGCCTGCCAGAGTTGTCCATCGCGCGGGGGACACTGCGCCCGCGCCGTGTCGAGCATCGCTTGCGTAGGCGCAATCACCACGTCCGCCTGCCGGATGGATCGGCGCGCCATGCGACGGCGGACGGCCGCCCGCAGCCGAGCCGTCCTTGTGGAGTACTCGGCGAATCGCCGCCGATACGTCTCGTCGAAGTGGATCGCGTTCCGGAGGTTGAGCACCTGCCGTCCGGGGAACCTGGGGACGGCAAAGACCTGCGAATACAGGCTGCCGGCGCCTTCCCTGCGAGCCAGCCGCTTCAGCCCGTGACGGTCGAAGTAGAGGCGGTGCAAAGCGGATCGCTTGGTCCAGGCGAGGACACAGTATTCGACCTGCGGCGTCGCCGGCCAGGCCTCGAACCGGTTCCAGGCGTCCGAGCAGAGCAGTACGAGGAACCGCCCGGGGCAATCGACGCGGGCAAGCTCTGTGCAGACGTTGCGTGCATACGTGAGCGCGCCCCCCTGGTCTGCGGCAACGAAGTTGAGTAGAGCGGTCATCCCATGGGGGCCATCCGAGCAGATCACGGAAGAACCTCCTCGTACAGAGCCAGATAGTCGGCTGCAATGCGTTCCGGCCGGAAGCGCCTCACGTTCTCCAAGCCTGCGGCAACCAGATCCTCTCGGTACGCGGAGTCGGCACACACTCGAAGCACACCCTCACGGATGGAAGCCACGCTGAACGGGTCGACGAGGCAAGCACCTTCCCCAGCGACTTCGGGCATCGAGCAGATGTTGCTCGTCACAAGCGGCCGTCCGGTAGCCTGAGCCTCGAGGATCGGCATGCCGAACCCTTCATATGTAGAGGCGAAGACGACCATGTCGCACTGCCTGTACGTCGCAAGCAACTCTTGATCCGTCAGGCCATACGATTCACTCCAGTCGATGCGGCATTCCGCGAGGATGGCCCGCTGCCTTTCATCGACGCGGCCGACAACCTCCAAGCGGCAGGTGATCCCCTCGAGTGCCCTGGCGACACGCTCCAGATTCTTGTTCTCCTTCGTGCCAACGTGCAACAGCACAGGCTTCCTGGTGTCGAACTTGGCTGAGCAGGGTTCAAAGCCGCTCGGAAGAGGGTCGTGGACGACCCGGATCTTGTCCGGGTTGGCATCAACGTTCTTGAGTAGCTCATCTTTCGAGAAGCTGGAGATGGTCGTGACGAGCGCGCAGCGGCGTATGGGCAGGCTGTACCAGAAGAGCTTGAGCACGTCCCTGCGCAACCCCTTCAGGCGATTCAACGAGACGCAGTCATGGATCGTCAGAATCGTCCGTCCCGCGGGCAGGGCGAGAGCCACGTAATGCACATCGCCGGTCACGTGGTGCAGTTCGCCCCGGATGCGCGCCGCATGGGCCATGTTGTGTAACCGCGGCAGAACGCCCCGGCTCGGCCGTGGGCACTCTACGCCCTGGCAGACCACGCGCTTGGGCATGGCGCTCCGCACGGCGGCGAATACACGCTCAATGCTGCGACCTGCACCGCGTTTGCGCTGGTGGTATGCGACGCGCATTGGCTCTCGTCCAAGCCTCCTCGAGGGCTCCTACGTCCTGCAGATGCGCGCTGTTAACACGGCTTGTTCGATTGCCTGCGCCGCTACAGGCACGTCCTGCGTTTCGGCGATCTCAAGGCTACGCTGGGCCATGCGCGCGTACTCAACCGGATCGTCCATGAGGCGGGTGATTGCTGCGGCCAGCGCCTTTACGTCACCACAAGGGTACACGATCGCATTCTCGCCGTGACGGGCCGTGTCCGTTGGCCCCACGCACCCGGCACGGTCGGACACGATGACCGGGAGGCCGCAGGCTGCGGCCTCGGTGACCGCTAGTGGGTGGTTGTCACGGTCAGAGGACAGCACGAGAGCATCGCACGACGCATACATGGTCGGGATCTCCGACTGATTGATGAAGCCGGTCCAGGATATCTGCGCCGCTATTCCCCCTTGCTCTGCGTAGCGCTTCATGTCCTCCAGCAATGGGCCGCTCCCGACCATGAGAGCTTGGACGACTCGGCCTTGGCCCTTGAGCCTGCAGACTGCTTCCAACACATCCCGGGGCCGCTTGATGGACGTCATCTTACCCGCGAATCCCACAACGAACCCACTGCCCGCCGGCAACCCGAAGCGTTGCCGGCGGATCCCCTGCCGGCGTTCTTGCCAGTCGCCTTCCAGAACCTGCCTGAATCGACCGATATCGACGGTCAGTGGGCATCGGATGATGCGTTCCGGCGAAGCACCATACTGCAGAAGATAATCAATGTTGCGATCACCGACGGCAAGGAAGACCGACACTCTGCCGAAATACACCTTGAGCGCGATCCTCTTCAGCATGCGTCTTGCGAACGAGCGATTCTGGATGACATTCGTGTCGCTGAAGTACAGAATGCCTTTGCGCTGCATTCTGGCCCAGTTCCATGCGCGCCACTGCATGCGTGAGGCATAGCCGTACAGCAAAACGACGTCGGGGTCGTATCGGTTGAGTTCCTCAGTCAGGCGGGGGGAGTTCAGTCGGCGGGAGTGTGCACCGCCCACGGGGGCGCCGGGAGTCAGGATGACGGAGTCATAGCCACTCAGCAGGTCGATGTCCCATTGGACATCGCGACCGAATCCTCTGTCGTGGAAGCTCCGAGCACCTGCGTCGGAACCATAGAATACGCGAAGACCGATATTGTTGCGCGATGCAAGCTCCAGGTACACGGGCGCGAAGTGCTGGATGGGGTGGCTGATCACAACTCCGAGTCTCGGCCGCATGTCGTACCATCACTCCTTCCCGAAATGGTCTCCTGGTTGCTCCCCATGCTGCTCCCGAAACCACTGCACGATGCGAGTGGCTCTGCCGTCAAGACTGTTCTCCGCAACACACCGCCGATGGCCGGCGAGCCGAATGGCCTCCCTTTCCTCCTCGTTGTCAAGGTAATAGCGCGTCTTCTCAACCAGTTCCTCTGCCGATCCGAAACAGGCGACCTCCTTTCCCTCGTCATAGAACTGCAGCAGTTCGTGCGTGCGCTCGTGCAGCATGAAGCCCCCGCTGGCGGGTATGTGGAAGGTCCGCGAGGTGGTCAGGTCGCCGGAACTGGCCCCTTCGCGCTGCTCCGACAGAATGGCAATGTTGATACGCGACGCTCCTATCGCCAGCGGGTACGTGTCGCCAAGGAGATGTCTTCCACCTACGACTCCACGGATCTGGGGGGCCGTTGCCTTCTCCCACTGCGAGCCCCATATTCTCAGCCTAATGTGGGGGGACACCGCAGCCAGCGAAGCCAGCATGGCTTCCTTCTTGGGCGACCAGGTGCCAATGAACGATGCATCGGCACCCAGGGCCTCCATGTCGTCAGGTCTCACGCACAGGGGTCGGTGGATGTCAGGGTCGAAACCATGGGGAAGAAACTCTGCTGACTCAAGACCCAGGATGCGCTGCATATCCGCGATCCCGAACGACTTGGTCGTGAAAATGTGGTGGTACAGGGCAAGACCCTCTCGCACGTCTTTGCCGTGGCACAAGAAGCTGACATCCGGGTAGAAGTTGACAAGACAGAGGCCACGCGCGCGCAGATCCCGCAGAAGGGCAGGGGATACGCCGTTCCCCTTGAAGACCAGAACACAATCCGGCCGGAAGACCTCGACTTCATCGAGCACTGCCCGCTGGAACGCCATGTGACACATAGGGCGGATCACTCGCCGCACGACGCGTGGTCCCAGCCCACGCCCCAGGTTCGGCACGAAACGGTCCGGGGCAACGTGTCTCACGGCATGACCGAGCCGGCGGAAGGCGCGTGCAAGCCCCAGCGCATCGCTCCCGTGCCAATCAGCTCCAAGAAGGAGTATCCGCAGCATGAGGGAAGCTCCGTCGTTTCCCGGGGTGCGCTTGGGAGAATCACTCCGCGCGTTCATGACGCGTTTCCGGGCCAAAAGGCTCGTGAGAAGACTGACGAACAGAACGCGCTTCCAGGTCGCAGAAAGCGCGCTTGGTCAGCAAGAGGAGGGTGTAGGAGACGATGAACAATTGGGCGTAGTACGTGATCCCGCCGGAGAAAGCCGATTCAAAATGGCGCAGGCCCGCTACGATCAGACTCATCGACGCGATGGATGCAAAGGGGTTCGAGACCAAAAAGGGGCCAAATGCCTGCCAGGCCAGTGCGAACAGAAGACCGTTGAGGAACATACCGGCCAGCAGCATGGCGAGTCCACCATTCCAGTACAGGGTGGCCGCGAGCCCCAGTCCAGTCGAGGTAGTCGCAGTGTCAGAGGATTTCGCCTGACCGAGCAACACCGCAAAATCGCGGCCGGGGGCTATGAGTGGCTTGTCTGGCCAGAACAGGCGGGGAACCAGCGCTCTGAAGCTGTCCAGCAGCGTGCGACCCCGGATCGTTCCGCGTGCGCGTACCTCTGCAGATGCCCAGGCGGCAGCCGTGATCCATTGGTTGCGGCGGATGAACGACCAGGACTCACCATCCGGGAACGATAGCAGGGACTGGCTTTCACCGGCATCTTCTCCCAAATAGGCGCCGGCGACCTCTATCAGCGTTTCCACCGCTGGCCGTGGGTTCTCCCGATGACGGCGGCGCAAATGCATATGTGGGAACAGAACCAGAACGACGAACAGGCTCACTACGAGCATACATGTCACCGGGAACAGAAGCTTGAGAGTAAGTGCGGTGGAGTGACGGCGCCTTCGGTGCGCATGCAGGTACAGAGCACCCAAGACGACGGGGAGCAACGCGACAATGACGCGTTGCCGCATGAAGCCGCCGAGCGCCATGCCCATATCGCCCAGCACACTCATTGCAGCCACCGTCCAGAGCACAACCCGCTCTCGTGGATTGTGTTCGCCGGATACGAAGAGAACCAGCGCGCCTGCGGGAATGCCATTTTCAAATATGGCGAAGAGAGAGCCAAAGGCCCGGAGGTCAAGGCCCACCATCCGGCCCAGACGGAGGGACCAACCCAGCCCCAACAGGAGGCACCCCAGCCGCACCATGTCTCGAACGCTTGGCAGTCTTCTCGTCTCTGCAGACGACGAAGCAAATCCCCTGCGTGTTCTCAGGAAGTGATAGCCTGCCACAAAGCAGATGTCGCCGACGAGCATGATGCCGTAGCCGTACATGATGTGTGGCCGGGCATGGAATCTCACGAATGTGAACACTTCGTCATGCCCAAGGAGCCCCGCAATGCCCAGGTAGATGGGGGCGAGCCCGAGGCGGAAGAACCCTGTCGTGAGGTAGAACAGAAAGGGCGAAAACCCATATGCGTTCAGCAGGAATTCACGTCGTATCAGCAGCGCGTATGCGACGCATGAACAGATGCCTCCACCGATCAGCAGCGGCATGTGCCGGGGCTGCAGGAATACGAGCAGAACCGCAGCCTGCAGCACTTGCAGGACGATGAACGACCTGATTGCCACGCAGCTCCGGACTCTCCATGGGCTGCTGAACGCGGGATGGGGAGCATCGTCAGCAACTGCAAGCATCCTCGCTTGCGTGGGCTTGTCCTGGGCGATCTGCATGCTATATACCAAGTGTTCTCGTGAAGCCCGCACATGTCCAAGAGAGCGTTCTGGCCTCGGGCGGAACAACGTTTCGCGTTAGCGTGTCGTGAGCGGCACGGTCCGTCCGTCTGCCAGCCGCACCAAACCCGCCTGCATGATAGGGCAGGTCCGTAGGTTCGGCCAAACGCGCCCTCTGATTCTGCTGGCGCCTTTCGCCACCAACCCAGAGAGACGAGAGTCCCACCGCTGCTGCGAGGGCTTCACCCTCCAACAGCAGGCAGACAAGGACGTCGCGTGCAGCCTTGTCTGAAACACGATTGCCGCTCGGGTCTGTCGCAGTCGCCATCCGTGTCGTAATGAGGGCTGTGCTATGGTTCACCTCAGCGACTCAAGTCCGCCTATGAGCGCCCCGGCCACACTCTCGGGCGCGAACACATCCGCTGTCGGGAAGCGGTATCCGCTCAGGTCCTCCCCGGCCACCGCGCGTTCGAGAAACTGGATGATCCTGGCGGACGCCACGTCGGGGTCCTGGCCAAGGAAGCCGGGGTGCGAGAACCCCCCCACGAGATCCGCCACAGTGCCATTCGGCGGGCTGAACATCAGCACCGGCCGGCCTGAGGCCGCATAGTCGGCCAACTTGGAGGGCAAGTACACGCCGGTCTCCATCACGGCCTCCACGAGCATCAGCCCGCTTGCTTTCTGCATCGTCTCCAGCGACTCGGCATAGCCAAGCGTTCCGCAGTATCGCACGGCATCTGCATCACCTCCAAACACTCCCTCCAACCACCTTCCGTCCAAGGATGGACCGAAGAACCGGAGGGCAGCGGGGAGTCTCCGATCCCTGATCTGCTCGTTCAGAGCGATCAGGGTGGCGGCAAGCAATCGGCTACTGCGGTGATGCACCAGGGAACCTAGGTGCACTACGTGATGGCAGCCATTGCACTGCAGCGCGTCCTGTTGCCGACTGCGCCACCCTATGTGTGGGACGACAATCCCCCTGCGGTCAACGTCCAGTGCGTAGCCACGGGCGATGAGCTGCAGAAGGCGTCTGGTAGGGGCTAGTATTGCGTCAGCGTGTGTCAGGCAGGCACGTGCCCGCCATATCTGAAACCGATCGCACAAGCCTTCGGCATTGCCGGAGGCATAAGGCGCAGGGCTCAAGCACCATGGTGAGGGGTCGTTGAAGAGGCACGCCCAACGCACACCGTATCTGCGTTTGAGTGCCCACCCCAGATGAGCGGTTGGTGACGACGGGGAACCAGTGACGATCCAGTCGAAGGAGTCCCGCTCAAGGATGGCTCTCGAGTGCCTGTAGAGCTTCGGCAGGAACCCGCCGATGCCTGGGCTCAGGAATCGCATCCGTGCGGCCAGCGCCCCCAGCTTCCGCATGGAACGGGCCTGCGGTTCAGCCGGCTGCTCCGGCACTGGCAGCCGGGCCCACAGCCCTGCATCTTGAGCACCGTCAGGAGGCAAGTGGCTCGGCTTGCGACAGACGACCGAGACGTGATGTCCGCTGTCCTGAAGAGCCATTGTGAGCTTGCCCACACAGAATGCCTCCGCACGCATTTCCGGCGGGAACGTTTGTGTGATCAGGAGTATCCTCATGCCGTCAGCACTCCAAGACGTTCCGCACGCCGGTCACCCGTACGAACCGTACCCTGATTGTGCTCCGAAGGCAACCCATCGATGTCATATGTCGCCATCTCAAGTGCGACCCCCCAATGTCGAGCGGCCTTTCGAAAGCACGCTCCCAGGTGAACCGATTCTCTGCCGCTCTACTTGCCGCATACGTCCTGACCTTGCAGGCACTCGGCCAGGAAGGCTCCTCCTCTGAACGCATCCTCGTGGAATTGATTCGCGGAATCGCGGAGGTACTCCCTGACAGCAGAGCGGCGCTCCAGAAGCAATGCGATCTTCTCGATTGTCGAGGCCGCAGGAAGCTCGGTGAGCCCGATGTGCCATTGGAGGTCGCCATACACGTACTGAGCCATCCCCTTGGCCTTGGAGCTGTAGGATACAAAGAGCGTTGGCACGCCACTCGAGACCCCCGCAATCGCGCAGTGCATGCGCGCCGCGACAAGAGCGTCGCACTGGCCGATCACCCCCTTCGTCCGCCGGGCGCCCAGGCCACCCGGCAGAACGGTGACCGCATCCGGCTCGGGGCACGCTGCCCGCAAGCGTTCGTGCATGCGGGCCAGGTAACGGCAGTCGTCGTCGCCCTCCGTATGGGGTGCCACGACGTGAGGGACCAGGACCACCCGTACATCCAACTTCCGCATCATGGTTGCGACAAAGTCCGTCTGTTCCTGCAGCGCACCGGCCATCCCATTCGGTCCATATGCCGTCCGGACGGACAAAGGGCTCAGGTTCACGGCGAGTGTGGGTTTGGCGTGATCCGTCCAGGGGAAGTCCCCATTGACGGATGCAGCGGGCATCAGGAACGCAGGGTCTGCGACGGACTTCACCTTGTCGTGGCCGGCCAGATCGCTCAGATATCGGTGCGTCAGAGGCTCGCGCGCGGTCACCAAAGTTGCTCTCTTGAGCAAGCTCCTGTAAGCCTCCGCTGCCCCGGGGCATGGGGTGACCGATGTGGCCCAGATCACAAGCCCTGCGCTTCGGCGTGCGATGGCTCTGGGCAGATCGAAATGCGCTACAGTCTGATCGGAGCGGAACGGGCCCAGGCCGATGTCGGGCGTATCCCCGCCGATCCACAGGGCACAATCGTCCTTGTGGAAACACGAGAGGCGAGCAGGCGGAATCCATCGATAGGGGGCGCCAATGCGACGAAGTGTGCCCCTGCATATGTGCAGTGGATGCCACCGGGCGCGTTGTTGCCAACCGACGACCTGAACGGCGCAGTCAGACAGTGCCGCTGCGTCCTCCGTCGGCCGCTGTGAAAGATAGCGGACGTGGCTGTCAGGAGAGACCTGGCGAAGTATCTCGACGGTTCCGCGCACGATGGCCTCGCACCCGTAGTTGTAGACGCCACCGATGCCGAACATCACGAACGCGGGCTTTCTCATGGTGTGCATTCCTGTCGGGTTCCTGCGCTGCTATCCGGTGATCGCTTCAGAAGGCCTACGAAGCGCGCAACAAGCGACTCGAGACGCATCACAATAGGCATCAGAACAGATTGGAGCAGGAGCAAGTCGGCAATGGACAGCCAGAAGGCAGTCGGTCCGTGCCGTCTGCCGTAATACCGCCAGGCGGCTTTGCTGCGGCGTTGTGTCCAACGATTAAGGTGCCAGGATAGCATATCGGAGAGGCTGATTCTGGGGGCATGCTGCGGGCGATGGGACACGCCGAACGCTGTCCTCGTTCTGGCGAGCCGCCATTTTCGGCGAAGGGCTCCCTGCTGACTGCGGGCGACATCGCCCGCAGTGACCGGAGCGAGAACGAGGTCTCCGGACGCAACGCCGCCGGCAACGAGGGCCTCAAGTCCGGCGTTTCGGATGACAACGAGGGATGTGCCCCGGGGGTCGCGTGCATACTCGGGCAGCCAGGCGTCCATGAAGCAGGCGTCGGCTGCTCCGGCGAAGACGTCTCGGCAGAAGTTGCAGGCGTCCAGTCGAAAATACCCGTTTCTGCCGAGGAACAACGGAAGGCCTCTGTAAGGAATCGGCCGCCCTTCCGAACCGTCCCTGCGTGTCGCGACGAAGCAGAAATCGCCCGGCGGTCCTTCTGTATCCTTCACGCGGTAGCGGACGGCGACCGTCTCGTCAGTCTTGACCCCGCTTTCGGCAAGGAGAAGCTCGGTGTACATGACGTTCTGGTACATCCCGCACGCGAGGCCCAGGACGTATGGTATGGACCGGGCCAGCGCGGGCTTCTTCCCGACCGCTCTTCGGACAGCAGTGCAGAGGCAGGGAACGCCTGCGACGGCCCAACGCCTCTCCGGGGCGCGCAGAATCTCCTGAAGCACACCCGATAGCTCAACCGGCTGATAGACGCTGCCAGCGGCCCTTCGGATATCTGCCACCGATTCTGCAGCACGAAACTCAAAAAGAGGCTTGTCCTGTCCACCCGCAAACCTGACAACAGCGGCGCAGTCAATCATGCCATTGCTAAGCAGGGATTCGAGCAGCCAGGTGAGAAGGCCTCCTGATGCACCTGACGATCTATGCCCGTCCTTCGCAGAGTGGCCAGCGAAACAGGCGCGATGCCACCCAACAGCAGGATGCCGAGGGTCGCGAACCGCCCCCTCGTCAGCGAAGAGGGCCTTGTTCTCCGGGACGGAACCATGGATTCCTTCGGCAAACGGGCACACGAAAAGGCACACACCACAATCCACGCAACCGCCGACGTCACACGCAGTCAGGTCGCCATTGGCCGCGATCCTCATCTGGAGCACGCCAACGGGGCAGAGAGCAGTGCAGACGCCACAGCCACTGCAAAGACCGGAGGCAACGACCGTGTTCGCGACATTCAGCATATGGGCGCCGCCTTCATTCGGCCTTCTTCAGCCAGGGGGCTGCGTGGTCTGGCCCAGCCCGAGATGCGGACGAACGCCCACAAGACAACTGCCGTGGCCAGCGGCAGAGCCAGGAGACGCGGCACGAATGGTGCTCTGCACAGCGTGGCGAAGCCTAACACGAGAATGACCATCCAGACGATACCGGCCTCGAAAGAGACGATCGTGCTGCGTGGAACAAGCATCCTGCGCACGTAGAACGGGACGAAGACTGCCGTATTGACGGCGTAGGCCAGAGCGTAGGCCGCAGCCAGTCCTGTTGCGCCCCAACTGCGCATGGCCAGTGTCCCGACTATCAGGAGAAGCGCCCAGAACGCATTGCTGAGTGCACCCCACCACATGAGACTCCGCGAGGCAAGAACCCGTGCCAGTCCCTGCTTGTACATGAGGACGCAGGCGGCAAGTGTGACGACCACCACCGCGCGGTTGAAATGCAAGCTGGCGTATCCCGGTCCAAACACCAGACTCACCAGTTCGGGCAGGGCAATCAGTACGAGTGCGGGGAAGACCCCCAGTGCCCATGTGAGAACCATGTTCACACGCTTGAACCGGTCACTCGCTTCGCCCTCGCGCGAGCACAGCATCGGCAGCAGAACAGAACCCAGCGGTGCTGCCACCAGCAGAAGGACTCCCTTGAACTGGCTCGCGGCGGCAAACAGACCAAGCTCGGAGTATCCGCCCTGCTGGTTCGCGAGAATCGCGTGTGCTCCCCAGGTGGCGGGGGCGGTCATCGCACCACCCATGACTGCAGGCACGGAGAAACGCCAGAGAATCTGCATCTCTCTGGTTGCGTGGCGGTAGGTCAGGGGGACGCCCTTCCTGCGGGCCTGGACACGAACCGCTGCATGGTTCAATGCCCAGCCCATTGCCGCCGTGCCTGTCACGGCGATGACGGCACCGCGCAGATCCCAGTAGTAGGCTCCGACAAGCATCAGCGGGAAGCTCAGGAGCCCCTGTACCAGAGAGAGCGTGGCGACGGTCCCAAACGCTTCAAACCCGGCCAGTGCACCCCTCTGGGCGCCACCGAGTGCGTTGAACAGCAGCAGCAGGCAGGCGATGCGCAGTTCAGTCACAAGGTGGGGTGCGTTGATTGCGTGCGCGGCAAGGTATGGCGTCAGCAGGAAGACCAATGTGCAGAAGAAACCCCCGGAGCCGACAGCAACGACAGTCGACATTCCGAGGATGCGACCTGCTCTTGTGGGGTCTGTGTCCCTGAATTCCGCCACGTACTTCGTCGCCGTGAGGCCGAGCCCGAGTCCCGCGAACACCCCGAACATGCCGACGGTGCTGCGGATCATACCCAGTTCGCCGAAACCCGTCTTGCCCAGGATCCGGGCGACCACGATGGACGACATTGCCCCCAGGACATGGGCGATGCCCGTGCCCATGATCGTCCAGAAAGCTCCCCGTGCAAGCCGGGCGCGAAGGGAGCCTTTCGGCAGGAGAAGATCTCGTTGCTGGCGGATCCGACCGATCAAGTTCCCTGCCCCGCAATGCTCAGTCGACGACAGATTCGGTCGCTGGCCTGGCCATCCCCGTACGGGTTCACCGCACGGGCCATGGCTGTGTATGCATCGTCCTCAGCCAGCAGCCGAGAAACGGTTTCGATGATTAGGGCCTCATCCGTGCCGACGAGCACGGCGGTCCCCGCAGCGACCCCTTCGGAACGCTCTGTCTTCTCCCGCATGACCACGACCGGCTTGCCCAGGGTCGGTGCCTCTTCCTGGAGCCCGCCGGAGTCCGTCAGGATCAGCGTTGCGGCATCCAGTAGCCCAACGAACGAGAAGTAGTCGAGGGGCTCCAGAAGGCGGACGTTTGGCAGTTCGCCCAGAACAGGGTAGACCACTTCGCGCACGTGAGGGTTCAGGTGAACCGGAAAGATGAACACGGTGTCAGAGTGAGCGGATGCCAGTGCTCGGACACCACGGCATATGCTGCGCATCCCCGGGCCGAAGCTCTCCCGGCGGTGTGCCGTCAGGAGGACGAGACGGCGGCCATCCAGCGACTGGAGTTGCTCTCGGAGCGCGGGATCGATCGGCACCGCGCCCCTTCTAACCTTGTCGACGGCCAGCAGCAGTGCGTCGATCACTGTGTTGCCAGTTACGGCGACGTGTTCGGACGGGACCCCTTCGGCCAGCAGGTTCTGCCGGTTCGCCTCGGTGGGGGCGAAGTGCAGGTGCGCCAGCCGGGAGACCAACACCCTGTTCGCCTCTTCGGGCCAGGGCGCGTTCATGTCTCCCGTGCGGAGGCCGGCTTCCACGTGCCCGACGGGGATGTGACGGAAGAACGCGGCGAGTGCTCCACATAGGGCCGACGTCGTGTCGCCCTGCACCAGCACGCAATCCGGCTCGACGGCGCCCAGATAGCCGTCCAAGGCTTCGATCATGCGCGCGGTGAGCGCGGCAAGGCCCTGGTCCGGGCGCATCAGGTTCAGGTCGGCGTCGGGTTCGACTTCGAAGACGTCAAGGACTTGGTCGAGCATGTCGCGATGCTGCCCGGTGACGCAGACGTTGACCTGGAAGCCAGCCTCCCGCCTCAGGCGGAGTATGACCGGGGCCAGCTTGATGGCCTCGGGGCGGGTGCCGAAGATGACGGAGACCTTCTTCATGTCGGGCCCACCTTCGAGATACGTCCCAATGGCTTCCCGAAAGAGGCGCCTTCCAGCGGCGTTGCGACAGACCCGCGGGCGAGCTTGCCGGCGAAGACCCAGCCGGCGCCCTTGACGACCCGGGTCGTGAGGGACGGTTCGCTGCCGACCGGCGCCGCGCCGCCGACGGGCGCGCCGCCGACGGGCGCGCCGCCAACGGGCGCGCCGCCAACGGGCGGCGGCGTGGCGGCCGGCGCCGCGTCCGTGCCTGAGGCCGCAACGGCGTCCGTTGACGCCGCGGCGTCGGTTGCGGGCACGGCAGCGGTGTCCAGCGGCTCGGTCACGGGGGTGCGGGCTCTTTCAGCAAGGGACGCTTATGGGTTCGTTTCCGGTGCTTCTACGGGCGATGCGGGACAGTATACTATGAATCGACGGCATCGCCAACGGGCTGCAGAACGGGCGGCTCGGGGGCGGCGTCCCCACCGGCATGGGGACCGCCCGGAGGGGCGGCGTGCCCCGCGGAGGGGCCGGCGGGCCCGGCAGCGTGCAGCTCGGCCACGCGCGCGCGCAGGGCGGCGATGAGCATGTCGAGCGCGTGCGGCACCGACGGGCCGAGCGCGCGTCCGTTGGTGGACTTGCGCGCGTGCAGGCTTCCGACGGCCCGGCCGTCGACCGTCAGCGGGTAGACGGCGGACCAGAGGGCGCCGGGCCCGTGGTGGGCGGACTCTGCGGCGTCCCAGGCGGCCTCTTCGAAGTCGGCGTCGTCGCCGAACGTCCACGAGCGGTGGACGCGGCGGCCGTTGAGCCGCAGGGCCATCTCGGCGGCGTCGAGCTGCAGGGCGCGGGCGGTGTCGACGACGAGCTGCCAGAGGTCGTCGACGTCGGCGGTGCGGGCGATGCGGCCGGCGGCGACGTGGCTGGCAGTCAGGCAGCGGCGGCGTTCGCGGCGCGTGTGGACGGCGTCGACGATGCGTGTCTTGACCAGTGCGACCTCGTGCCGGCCGATGATGCGGACGGCCAGGACGACGCACGCGGCCAGGGCGACCAGCAGGGCGCCGGTCTGCGCGTGGGTGCTGACGGCGATGGCCAGTGCGAAGAGGCCGAGCACGATGCAGCCGCCATACATGACGAGCAGTGCGGTGCGGTGGCTCAGGCCCATGTCGAGCAGCTTGTGGTGGATGTGCTGCCGGTCGCTGCAGGAGACGGGCAGGGCGCGCGCCCATCGGCGGAGGATGGCCAGGGAGGTGTCCATGACGGGCAGGCCGAGGGCGATGACGGGGATGAGGAGTGCGACGGCGGTGGCGCCCTTGTGGGAGCCGCTGACGCCGAAGCAGGCGATGAGGAAGCCGAGCAGCAGGCTGCCGGAGCTGCCGAGGTAGATGGAGGCCGGGGGGAAGTTGAACGGCAGGAACCCGGCCACGGCGCCGGCCAGCGCCAGGGCGAGCAGCGCGCTCTGGGTGTTGCCGAGCATGAGGGCGAGCAGGCAGATGGTGGCGGTGGTGAACAGTGCGACGCCGCCGGCCAGGCCGTCCAGGCCGTCGATCAGGTTCAGGGCGTTCATGCAGCCGAGGAACCAGAAGATGGTGAGCGGCAGGGCGAAGGCGCCGAGTTCGATGGCCGGCCCGAAGGGGTTGCTGATGGACGCGATGCTGTAGCCGCGGGCGTACATGAGCGCGGCGGCGACGGTCATGAAGAGCACGCGGACGGCGGGGCGCAGGTCGCGGATGTCGTCCCAGATGCCGACGAGCACGACCAGTGCCGCGCCGCCGAGGAGGGTCAGCAGGCCGTCGCCCCGGAAGACGGGCGTCCACAGGGTGGCCCGGCCGAGGTGCCGGGCGGCCAGCAATGCCAGGAAGAAGGCGGCAAAGATGGCGGCACCGCCAAGCAGGGGGATGGGTGCGGCGTGGAGCTTTCGGAAGCCGTCCGGGCGATCGACGATGCCCAGTCTTGGCGCCGCTGCGCGCGCCCCCAGAGTGCCGACGAGCCCAAGGCCGAAGGCAAGAGCGAACGTCACCGCGTAGATCACGTCATCCCCTCCGTACGAACAGGGGGGCGCGCTCATCCCAATGCGCAGCCGGTTCCCTGCCCATCTCCTCCACAGGCGCACGCGATGTTGTGACCGCGCGACCCGCGCACCATATCCTCAGGCGATCCGTTCCGCTTGCCGCCCCCGTGTGCAAGTCTCGGCAGATCCGTCTCGCCGAGGCCACCGGCCGCTCCGGCCGCTGCCAACTCTGCCGAAGCGTATGCAGTAGAGGAATCTACCGCGCCCGATCGGTTTTGTCAAGTCGAATTCTCGCGAATGTCAACCGCAGATAGAAATGTCCGCTATACACGGCAGATAGAAATGTCCGGTTGTTGCCGCAGCCACAAATGCACGGTCATGTTCAGGGATGGTCCGGCGCTGGACGTCGCCGCCCGTTGCGTGGTAGCCTCTGTATGCCCTCGGGAGGACAGGGCTTGTCCGCCATTCGTGTGGCGGGCTCCGCAGGAGTGCGACCCGAGCGCCCGTGGGACAGACGTACGGCACGGGGCTCAGCCGCCGCCGCAGCCGGGCACTTCCTGCGCCCGGGTGCCGGAGTGACAGCATCCGTTCGGCTGCACGCGCTGCGCGGAAATTCCGCCAGACAGTGCTTGACACGCCTGCAGTGGACGGGTAGACTGACTGCTGATGGTTGGGAGGCGCTCTGCGCCGGTGGCATTGGGGGCGCGACGTCGGTCTGAGGTTCAGGAGAAGTGGAGGTGTTGAGGTGAGTGGCGTGAAAGGCTTGCTGGCGGTTCTTGGATTGGTGGCGGCTCTGAGCGGTGGGGCGGCGGCTGCCGAGGGCGTTGTGACTGTGGCTCCGTCGCCGTTGCGGGCGCAGGTGATGTACTCTGACATGACGAACGTCGGGAGTGGCGTATTCATCCGGGTCTGGCAGGTCGGTGCGAAGGACTTCCTGGCGAGCGTGCGGACGGCCGAGGCGGGCATGGTCGAGCTGCCGGCGCTCGACGTGGGGCGTTATGTGCTGGTGGTGAACGACCGGGCGCGCGTGGATCTGCACGTGAGCCGCGATGCGAAGGCGACCGCCGAACCGACGCGGATCGTCATCCCCCGCGGGCAGGGCACGTATGCCCGGCTGACGCCCGCCCAGCAGGTCGCGGCGCTGACCCTTCTGGCGGCTGCCGGCGAAGAAGGTGCCCCGGCAGAGGATGGCGAGAGTGATTCCGACATCCTGGCGCCGATTCTGATCGTTGCCGGTGTCGGTGCGGGGGCGGGCGGCTACGCCTACTACCGCCACCGTCGTCGCCGCGTCAGCCCGTAGGGTACACCGCGTGTCGTTACGGCCGTATCTGGGCCGGCCCCGCCGGGCCGGCCCTCTCCGCCGGACGTTGCCCTTCCGGCGCGTGTCGCGTTACTCGTGAATAGCGCCGGGGGTGTTTGTCTGCCATGAATCCTCTCGGGCGGTCCCGTCTGCTGTGCACGGCCGTTTTGGCGTTCGTGGCCGCCGGTTGCAGCCAGTTGGACCTGGGTGCGACCATCAAGGGCGAGCCTTGGAGCGACGCGCGCGCCTCCGTCGAGCGGGTGGAGGAGGACCGCCGCCTGCGCCAGCTGGCGTCCGTGCTGGCCGCGTGGGAGGAGGAGAGGCCCGAGGGGGATCAGGAGTATCGCCTGGGGGCCGGCGACGTGCTGAGGATCCAGATCTTCGGGCTTCAGACCGCCGACGGTTCGACCAGTCTGCAGTTGACGGTGTCCGGAGACGGCACCATCGCGCTTCCCTATGTCGGTGCACTCGACGTGGGGGGGTGCACGGTGCGCCAGGTGGAGGACCGCGTGCGTGCGGCCTACGCCGAAGGCTACCTGCGCAACCCGCAGGTCAGCCTCGAGGTCGTCGAGTACCGGAGCGCCTACGTGACGGTCGCCGGGGCGGTCGGGAAGGCCGGGGTCTACCCTCTGAAGCGCGGACCCAGCACCGTGCTGGAGTGCCTTGCGGAGGCGGGGGGGCTGGCCCGGGACGCCGGCGATGAGGTCGTGCTGATGCGTCCCCGGGAGCCGGGGACCCGGGGGCAGCTCACGCGCATCGACCTGCGCGAGCTGATCGACCGCGGCAACCTCCTGGTCAACCTGCCCGTGCGTGCGGGTGACATCGTAACCGTCCCGCCGCGCGTGGAGAGGTACGTCTACGTTCTCGGCTACGTGCGGAGTGCCGGCGCGTTCAAGGTCGAGAGCGGGCGGACGGTGGACGCCGTGCGCGCCGTGGCCATGGCGGGAGGCCTGACCAACACGGGCCGGGCCGCCAACTGCTACTTGGTGCGCAAGCGGGAGACCGGCGAGGAGGCGTTCAAGATCAACCTGAAGAAGGTGGTCAAGGGCGACCTGCCCCCCCTGTATCTGCAGCCTGGCGACGTGCTGGTGGTCGGCACGGACTTCTGGGGCAAGGCATCGGAAATCTGGCGGCCGAGCCTGAACACCAGCATGTCGGCGAGCGCCAGCGTGGTGCCGTAGCGGCCTGCGAGGAGACACGGAGCGCTATGTCGGACGCAACACAACCCGGCGCCGAGCCGGTCTATGCGACCCAGGAGCCCTTGGGCGACGGTCTGGACCTGCGGCACTACCTGGGCATCGTTCGCCGGCGGTTTTGGGTGATCCTCACGAGTCTGGTTGTCGTGGTCACGCTGGGCACCGTCCATGCATTCCGCGCCACGCCCATCTACCGGGCGGAGGGCTCCGTGCTGATCGAGCTGCAGGGGCCGCGGGTGATGGGCTTCGAGGACATCACGCAGGCGCAGGGCGGTTCGCGCGACTGGTACTTCTATGCCACGCAGCGCGAGATGCTGCGGAGCCAGGCCGTGATGGAGAAGGCGCTGGAGCAGCCGGGAATCCGCGAGATGCTGGAGGGCGCCGGCGAGGCGACAGAGGCGCCTCCCGGTGGGCTGCGCGGGCTCATCACCGAGGTCCGAAACACCATCTCCGCGCTGCTGGGAGGGGTGCCGAGTTCGCCGCCCGCTCCCTGGGAGCGCCTGCGCGGCATGGCCCAGGTGTCGGTGGATCGCGACACCGAGTCGCTGCTCCGCATCTCTTCCGAGGGGACGAATGCGGCGCAGACCGCCCTGGTGGTCAACGCCGTAGCCCGTGCGTTCGCCGCGTATCACATCGAGCGCCGACAGCGGAGCAGCAGCGAGGCGTTCGCCTTCCTGGAAGAACAGAAGAGCATACAGGAGCAGAAGCTCCTCCAGGCCGAGGCGGCACTCCAGGAGTTCCGCGAGGAGGTGCGCCTGCCGACGCTGGACACGTCCGACCGCCAGAACCCCGTGCTCGTGCGTCTGGGGCGTCTGAGCGACCGCCTCACCGAGACCCAGCTTCGCCGGATCGAACTGCAGGCCCAGGCGATGGTCCGGGATGAGGTGCTGGCGGAGGCGCCCGGCGGCGGCGACGACGGTTTCGGCGGCCATGTGTTCAGTCTGCCCGGCGTGCGGGCTGACGAAGGCGTGCAGTCTCTGCACGAGCGGCTGCTGGCCGCCGAGCAGAAGGTGCAGGGCCTGGGCGACGTCTACGGCCCCGAGCATCCCCAACTGCGGGCGGCCCTGGCCGAACGTGACCTGCTGGCGGAGGAACTGCGGTCCGCGGTGGACAGCATCGTGGTCTCGGCCACCAAGCAGCTCGACATGCTGAAGCACGAGGAAGATCAACTGCTGGCCGAGTATGAGGAACAGAACCGGAACGCGCTGGAACTCTCGCGTGAATCGGCCACAAGCAACCGGCTGATCCGGGAGGTGGAGCGGCATCAGCGGCTGTTCGACGTGCTCGTCGAGCGGATGCGGGAGGTCGACCTGACCGGCGACTACGCGCGCACCAACGTGGAGATCGTGCAGGAGGCGGTTGTGCCGCGCCTGCCCATCCGGCCGCAGCGGGCGCGTATCATCCTGCTCTCGATCTTCCTGGGCACGTTCCTGGGGGGCGGGCTGGCGCTCCTGCTGGAGCACCTGGACGACACGCTGAAGATGCCGGAGGATCTGGAGCAGTATGCGGGTGTGCCGGCGCTCGGCTTCGTGCCGACGCTGGAGGAGGAGGACGGAGAGGTTCCGCCGTTCGCCTTCCGCAGCCAGATCGCCGCCCTGCGCCCGATGTCCTCCGCCAGCGAGGCCTACCGCAGCATCCGCACGAGCCTCTTCTTCGCCGCCCCGCCGGAGGACAGCCAGGTCCTCACCGTCACGTCCGCCCAGCCCGGCGAGGGCAAGACGACGACCTCCTGCAACCTCTCCGTCGTGATGGCCCTGGGCGCCAAGCGCGTGCTCCTGATCGACGCCGACTTCCGCAAGCCCATGGTGCACCGGGCCTTCTCGCTGGAGAACAAGGTTGGGCTGAGCAACGTGCTCGTGGGCGACAAGCCGCTCGAGGAGGTCGTTCAGCAGGCCAACGTCGACGGCAAGCCGCTCGAGTATCTGAGCGTGCTCACGACCGGCCCGACGCCGCCGAACCCCGCCGAACTGCTGGACTCCCAGGCGATGCGCGATCTGCTCGGCCGGGCGCGGGGCGTCTACGACCGGATCGTCATCGACACGCCGCCCGTCCTGTTCGTTGCCGACGCCTCCGTTGCGGCGTCGATGAGCGACGGCGTGGTGGTCGTCGCGAAGTCGGCCGTCAGCACCCGGGCGGCCGCGCGGCGCATGCGGGGTCAGTTGGAGAGCGTGCGCGCCCGCATCCTCGGCGGGGTGCTCAACGACGTGCACCTGGCGCGGCTCGGGTACTACTACTCGGACTACGCCTACTACGGCTATTCGCGTTATTATGGCGATTACCGGAAGGCCTATTGACGGGGATCCGCTGGCCGGCTGAGGACCACCCGCACGGCGTGGGCGCACGCCCGGCGGGTCGGAGAGGCCTATGGAATCGACCGACGTCGGGCGCATCACGGACGTCCACAGCCATCTGCTGTGGGGGGTGGATGACGGGGCGGCCTCCCTCGACGAGTCGTTGCGCATGTGCGAGGCCTACGTGGCCGAGTCCGTCGAGACCGTCGTGGCCACGCCTCACATGGCACACCCCGTCTACAACGTGCCGCGCCCCCTGATCCTGGAGAGGGTGGCCGAACTCCGGGACGCCTCCCGCCGACGCGGTCTGGGGCTGTCGATCCTGCCGGGAGGCGACGTGCACCTGCAGCCGGATCTGCTGCCGATGCTCGACTCCGGCAACCTGATGACCGTCGCCGATGGCGGCGTCTACCTGCTCCTGGAACTGCCCGAGCAGGGCCTGCCGCCCCTGGCCGATCTGGTCTTCCAGCTTCAGGTGCGGGGCATCACGCCCGTTGTGACCCACCCGGAGCGTCACGCGCCCCTCGTGCGCCGCCCGCAGTACCTGGCCGAGCTGGTCGAGCGGGGCTGTCTGGCGCAGGTGACGGCCGGGGCGCTGCTGGGGGAGTTCGGCCGGTCCGCCCGTCGCGCGGCCGAACGTTTCCTGGCGGGTGGACTGGCGCACGTCGTGGCCAGCGACGCGCACTCGGCATCCGGGCCCCGCAGCCCGTCGTTTGCCCCGGTGCGCGACCGTCTGGCGTCCCTGGTGGGGCCGGAACGCGCCGCACAGCTCCTCTGTGCGAATCCGGGCCGGCTTGTGCGGGGCGAACCGATGGAACCGATCGAGTAGATGTGCTCGGCGGGACATGACTCTCTCTCGCGGTAGGGGGGATGGACTCGTGGACGACAGAAAGGACCGTTTGTCCGGCGCGGGGCTCTTCGCGGTGATCGCCGCCGTTGTGGCTGCGCCATGGCTCTTCGGCGCTGCCGAACCCTGGGCGTACCTGTTGGTCAGCCTCCTGGTCGGAGCCGGCACCTGCCTGTGGCTGCTGAGCGTCATCCGATGCCCGGCCGCGCGTCTGCGGGCCCCCCTGACGACCGTCAGCCTGCTGCTGTTGGTGGGCCTGGTGCTGTTCCAGATGCTCCCGCTTCCCGGCGGCCTGACCGCGCGCCTCAACCCCCTGGGCGCCCAGGCACGGGAGGCCCGTGTGCAGACGTTCGAGGCCATGCGCACGGCCGGTGCAGACGACTACCTTCTGGGCGGTGCGGACGAGCAGCCCGAGTGGGCGGGCGTCTCGGCCGCCCCCGGGGCGACCCTGCGCAGCCTCTACCTGCTGGTGGCGTACGTCTGCGTCTTCCTGGTCCTGGCCAATGGCATTCAGTCCTCGGCTCAGTTGCGTCGGACGGCCGTTGCGCTGACCGTCAGCGGGTTCATCATGGCAGCGGTGGGGATGGCCCACAAGTTCAGCGGGAGCCGGCTGCTCCTCTGGTTCCACGTGCCGCGCTTCGGCGGCTCGCTGTTCGGCCCTTTCACGAATCGCAACCACTACGCCGCGTTCATGAACCTGATGGTAGGGGTCACGCTCGGGCTGCTCATGGCCGCCTCGATGGTGCGCATGCATGGCGCGCAGACCTGGCGCGAGCGTGTCGCCTGGCTCTCGACGCGTGCGGCCAACCGCGTCGTGCTGATCGGCTTCGCCCTGCTGGTGATGACGGCCAGCGTGTGGGTCTCCCTCTCCCGGGGCGGAATCAGCTCCCTGATCGTCGCGTTCGGCGCGGCGGGCGTCGCCGGCGTGCTGCTGGCCCGGGGCGGCCGGCGGCCGCGCCTGATGGCCGCCGTGGCGCTCCTGGTCGTCGGCGGCCTCGTCTGGGTCGGCTGGCGTCCCGTGTTCGACCGCATGGGCACCCTGGCCGAACTCGATCCGGCAGCCGACAGCCGCACGGAGGCCACCCGGGCGACGCTGGAGGTCTTCCGCACGGCTCCGCTGGCGGGCGTCGGGTTCGGTGCGTATCAGCACGTCTTCCCCATCTTCCAGACCGGCGGCATCCAGTTCGGCCGCTGGGCGCATGCCCACAACGATTACGCGCAACTGCTTGCTGAAGGCGGACTTCCGGCGGCCGTTCTGGTTCTGCTGGCGGCCGTGACGCTCCTGGCCACCGTCCGCCGCCGGTGGCGGCGCAGCGCCCCGCATCGCCGGGCCATGGCCGCCGGCCTGTTGGTGGCGCTGATCACGATCGCGCTGCACAGCCTGGTCGACTACGGACTCCACAAGCCCGCGATCACCTTCATGCTGGCGGCCGTGGCCGCACTCGCTGTGGCCGCCGTCTGCGTGCGAGGACGTTCGGACTCCACGACCCGCTTCAACGGGAACGGGCGCCGGGCCGACGAGCCCGAGGAACCGGAACGGTCGGCCCCGATGAGCATGCCGGCAGCGGCGGGCCTGCGCCTCGGCTCTGTCGTCGTGCTGGTGGGCCTGGTGGTTCTGATGATGCTGCAGATTGACGAACTGCGCGGCGAACTGGCCTTTGCGCGGCTCTGGCACCTGAGTTCCATGGTCGAGAAGGTCGAGGACCGCTCGACGGCGGAGGCCATCGTGCGGCATGGGATCGCCGAGGCGGGGCTCGTGGAGCGGTTTGCGCCCACGAGTGCGGACGCCCTGTGGGACGTGTCCCTGACGAGCGGCCAGTGGGCGGCCCGCGACGACCTGGACGGTCTGCTGAGGCTCCGGCTGGCAGAGCTCAGCGTCCGCAGCGCGGCGATGGCCGTGCGGGCCGCGCCGACGGACTACGAGGGGTGGTACTTCCTGGCCGGTGCGTTCCATGCCTTCGGGCTGCCGGAGCCGGCGGCCCTGGCGATGGAGCGGTCGCGCCGCCTGGCGCCGCCGGGCATGGAGGTCGGCCTGCCGGGGCTGTGAACGCCGCCGGGCCGCGAAGGCCGGGCGGTGGCTGCTGCCTAACATGTGGCTGGCGGGGGGGTTAGGTGTGTAGGGCCGGCAGCGCGCTTGAAGCGCCTTCTTCCGTTCGGATAGACTGAGCGTTCCGGCGGACGTGAGGGGCCGGTGCGGCCTGGGGCGAGAGAGAAGAGGGCAACGCGTGAACAAGAAGGAGCTGGCCCAGTTTCGCAGGGTGCTTCTCGAGTTGCGCGGGAAGCTGGCCGACAGCGTGGATCATCTGCAGAATGATGCGTTGAAGAGCGGAGGCGAAGCCGCCGAGGAACTCTCGGACGTCCCTGCGGAGCACATGGCGGAGCGCGGATCCGACAACTTCGCGCGGGACCTGAAGATCCGCATCCTCCAGAACAGCGACTCCGAACTCTGCGAGGTCAACCTGGCGCTGGACAAGATCGACCGGGGCGTCTACGGCCTCTGCGAGCACTGCGCGGGCTCGATCAGCCGCAAGCGCCTCAAGGCGCTCCCGTTCGCGCGCCTCTGCATCGGGTGTCAGCAGGAGATGGAGGAGCAGGGCGGCGGCCTGTAGGCGTCGCCCCCAGCCAACGGTTTCGGCCGGGCAAGGAGCCTCGTGAGTCGATCGTGCACAGCCCTGAAGGGGCGAAGGCTGTTCTGGATCCTCGCGGCCGTCACCTTCCTGCTCGACCAACTGACCAAGGCATGGCTCTGGCACCATCCGGATGAAGGCCTTGCGGATCTGGATCTGATCCCGCAGGTCCTGCGCATCGTCAGCCATCCGGGCAACCTGCACGGCGTACTCGGCCTGGGGCCGGGCACGCCGGTATTCTACGTCGGCGCGTCGCTGGCGGCGCTCGGCGTGATCGGGTTCCTGCTGTTCACCACGGACAGGGGCCGGACCCACCTGATGGCGGCGCTGGGCCTTGTGGCCGGCGGGGCCGTGGGGAACCTGGTGGACCGCGTCTCGCACGGATTCGTGCGGGACTTCATCGACCTGCACTGGCGGGACCGGCTGCACTGGCACACGTTCAACGTGGCCGATGCCGCCATCTGCGTGGGTGTGGCCGTGATCCTGCTGGACGCGCTTCTGGCGCCTGCGCAGGGGCAGGAGGCGGCGCCGGAGGACGGGGAGACGAGCCCCTGACCGGCGGCCGCTCGGTTTTGCGCTTGCATCGACGCGATACGCTGGTACAATCGCCCGCGACGGTGTCGCTCGCTCGGGCATTCACCGGGTCTCGGGGGCCGAAACGGGTTCGGCCTGCTTCGGGCTTCTCTATGCTCCTGATCTCGTTCAGAACGCCATGGCTCATCTGATCATCGCCAAAGGCGACGGCGCAGGCCGTCAGGTCGCCCTGAAGAAGGTCACGTGTCTGGGCCGGGGCATCGACATGGACATCCGGCTCGACGACCTGACCGCGTCGAAGCGGCACGCTCGGATCCTCAGCAATGAGCGGGGCGAGTTCTTCCTGGAGGATCTGGGCAGCAGCAACGGCACCTTCCTCAACGAGGTGCAGGTGAGCAGCACCCGCACACTGAAGCACGGCGACGAGATACGCGTCGGCAACAGCGTGTTCGTCTTCCATAAGATCAAGGTGGAGGAGAACGCCGACGTCTCCGACAGCACGCTGTTCGACATCGAGGACGACGAGCGCACCAGCACGTCCGTTCTCTCCTCGGTCGGGGTGGGCTACGACACCGCCGGTCCGACGGTGGGCGCCGAGACGACGGCCGAGGAACTGGCCGCCGCCAACTTCCGCCTTCGCACGCTGATCGAGATATTCCAGTCCATCGGCGCGGCGCTCGATGAGGACGAACTGCTCAACAAGATACTCGAGAAGCTTTTCGAGGTCTTCCCGGAGACGGCCCGCGGCTACATCATCCTGCGCGATCCCGAGACGGGGCAACTGACCCCGCGAGCCGTGAAGATGGCCAAGCCCGGCGCGTCCGACGAGGAACGCCTCCAGATCAGCGGCACGATCCTCGAACTGGTGATCGAGAAGAAGGAAGCCGTTCTGACCCGCGACGCGATGAACGACGAGCGCTTCCCCCAGAGCCAGAGCATCATGGACTTCGAGATGCGCTCGGTCATGTGCGCGCCGCTCATGTACGAGGAGGAGGTGCTCGGCTTCATCCTGCTCGATACCCAGCGGATTGCCACCAACTACGACCAGGAGGGCCTGGCCCTGCTGGCCGGCATCGCCAATCAGGCCGCACTGACCATCGCCAACGCCCGCCTGCACTCCCGCCTGGTCCAGCGCGAGCGCCTCGAACAGGACCTGCGCAACGCCCGCAGGATCCAGAACAGCTTCCTGCCCAAGGAGCCCCCCCAGGCCGACGGCTATCAGTTCGTCGACTGGTACGGGACGGCCCTCGAGGTGGGAGGCGACTTCTACGACTTCGTCGAGCTGCCCAACGGCCGCGTGATGGTCGTCGTCGGCGACGTTAGCGGCAAGGGCATCACGGCCGCCCTCATGATGGCCAAGATGGCCAGCAACGTGCGGTTCTTCGCCGGCGGCCAGACGGACCCGCCCACCCTCCTGTGCAAGCTGAACGAGGTGGCCCTGGCCTCCGCCGAGGACATGTTCGTCACCGTGCTGCTGCTGCTGCTCGACTGGCAGAACCACACGATCCGCCTCTCGAACGCCGGCCACTGCTATCCCATGGTGCGCAGGGCCGACGGCACCGTGGAGCGGGTCGAGAGCGCCACCGGCTTCCCCGTCGGCATCACCGAAGAGGCGGAGTTCCCCGAGGCCGGCATCGACGTGCAGCCGGGCGAGGTCATCTGCGCCTTCAGCGACGGCATCATCGAGGCCATGAGCGAGAGCAGCGAGTTGTTCGGCTACAAGCGGCTCAGCCGCGCCATGGCCGAAGCGGACCCCACCCCCGAGTCGGTCGTCAAGAGCATCCAGAAAGCGATCCGCGAGCACGCCGGCGCCGCCTCCCAGAGCGACGACCTCACCCTGGTCTGCTTCGGACGCCCCCAGTAGCCCGCCGCCCCTCCCCGGGCAGCCCGTCCGTGTCGGTCCGTGTTCCGTCCGGCTACGTGGCCATCATGTGGGCAAAGATGCGCGCGTCGGCCACCATGGCGGCGATCGAGCAGCTCTCCTCCGGTCCGTGCGCGGTGTTGAGCGTCGTGCCGTAGCAGGCGACCTGCAGCCCGCGCGCCCGCAGAGGCGAGGCGACGGACATGCCCCCGGTGCCGACGGGCTTGGGCTTGAACCCATGCACGGCCTCGACGGCCGTCTGCAGGCGGCGCACGACCTCCGAATCGGCCGACGTCGGCGGCGGTGCGTCCTGCCGCGCCTGCACGATCAGCCTCGTCTCCGTCTTGTGGATGGCGTCCGCGCGCCGGCATTCGACCTCGACGCACGCCAGCACGGCGTCCAGCTCGTAGCAGGGCAGCACCCGGCAGTCGAAGGCGAAGGTCTCATTGCCGGGTATCGTGTTGATGTTCGGCACGTTGGCGCCGTGGCGCGTGGGCTCGAAGGACGACGCGGGCGTGTCGTAGAGGTGGTCGACGCGGTCGAAGCGCATGTGCAGGGCCCGGTCGATGAGGAAGACCAGCTCGGCGGCGGCCCGGAACGCGTTGACGGCCCGGCCGGGCTGCGAGGCGTGGGCCTGGCGGCCGGTGACGCTGCATTCGAACCAGAGGAGGGACTTCTCGGCGATCTCGACCTGGTCGCCCTCCGGGTTGCCCCAGTCCGGCACGACGATCAGGTCGTCGGTGTGGAACAGCTCGTCGGCCGTGTGGACCACGTAGCCGAGGCCGTAGCGGCTGCCGGTCTCCTCGTCCGAGACGAAGAGCAGCCGCACCGGCCGCGCGGGGGCGACGCCCGTTTCGAGGAGCGCCCGTGCGGCGAAGACGGCCCCGACCAGGGACTGCTGGTTGTCCACCACCCCCCGGCCGATCAGCAGGTCGTCGGCGCGTCGCAGCGTGTACGGATCGCCGGCCCAGCCCTTCCAGGAGCCGTCGGGCAGCCGCTCTCCGGGGGGCACGATGTCCATGTGCGTCAGCAGCCAGAGGGCCGGCCCGTCCTGCGGGTCCGGCAGCGAGACGGCGAAGTTCGGCCGCGACCCCTCCGGCACGCGCGGGTCGGGGCAGTCGTAATGGTCGATGTCGTCCAGGCCGTGGCTGCGCAGGTACTCCTCCAGCAGGCGCGCCCTGGCCCACTCGCCCGTCCCGCCGTTCTCGGGCCCCAGGGCGGGGATCGCCGTCAGCTCGGTCTGGAGCTGCACCATCTCCTCGGCGTGCGCCTCGATCCACTTGCTGATCTTCCGGAGACTCATTCCTACGACTCCTGTCCGCTCTCAGGTGACTCGGGACCGTAGCGCGCGAGGATGCTGCGCCAGAGGTCCTGGGATTTCAGCACGAACTCGGCGACTTCGCGTAGCGCGCCGTCGCCGCCGCAACGTTCGGTGACCACGTGGGCGACCTGGCGGACCTCCGGCACGGCGTTGGCTACGGCGACGGCCAGGCCCACCTGGCGCATCACGGGCACGTCCGGCAGGTCGTCGCCGACGTAGGCGATCTGCTCGTCGGTCACCCCCGCGCGTCGGCGCAGCGTCCGGTATGCCTCCATCTTGACCCGGGCGCCCTGGGCGATCAGCCGGATGCCCAGCATGCGCGCGCGGGCGGCGACCGCCGTGCTCCGGCGGCCGCTGAGGAACGCCGTCTCGATGCCGACCCGGCGCAGGTACTTCACCGCCGTGCCGTCCTGCACGCAGAAGAAGGCGCCCTCCGGGCCGTCCGGGCCCAGGAAGATGCGGCCATCGGTGAGCACGCCGTCCACGTCGGTTATGAGCAGCCGTACCTTGCGGGCGCGGCCTGCGGGATCGGGTTGCACGGTCGGCGTCCTTCAGACAGGGGGGTGGTCCGGCATGGCGGCACCGCGTTCGATGTCCAGCCAGTCCTGCACGTCGATGAGGCCGACGGGGTGCCCGGCCCCGTCCACCACGGGCAACTGGTCTATGCGGAAGTCGCGCAGCATCCGGTAGGCTTCGGCGACCAGGCTCTCCTGGGAGACCGTCCTGGGCCCGGGCGTCATGACGTCGCGGACGCGCCGTTCCAGCACCTCCGCCCCGTCCTCCTCCAGCAGGCGGCGCAGGTCGCCGTCCGTGAAGAACCCCACCAGGACCCCGGCTTCGTCCACGAGGCTGACGGCGCCGGGTCGGCCCTCTCCGCTCATGACCTTCAGCGCCGCTCGCACGGTCACGTCGGCGGAGGCGACGGGGTTCCGAGCGCCCCTGCGCATGACCTCGCGCACCTTGATCAGGCGCCGCCCCAGTTCGCCCCCGGGGTGGTAGAATGCGTAGTCCTCCGGCCGGAGCCTGCGCATACGGAACAGCGTCAGCGCCAGCGCATCGCCCAGCACGAGCATGGCCGTCGTGCTGGAACTCGGGGCGAGGCCGAGCGGACAGGCCTCCTCGACCTCGCCGATGTCCAGCACGACCTCAGCGTGCCGGGCGAGTGTCGACCCCGGGCGGCCCGTCAGGGCGATCAGCGGCACGTGGAGCTTCTTGAGCGAGGGCAGGAGCTGCACGACCTCCGTCTCGCCGCTGTTGCTCAGGGCCAGGACGACGTCCTCGGGCCGGACGCGCCCCAGGTCGCCGTGGCGGGCCTCGACGGCATGCATCCAGTGGCTCGGCGTGCCGGTGCTGGCCAGCGTGGCGGAGATCTTGCGCCCGATCAGCCCGGCCTTGCCGACTCCGGTGACCACGACGCTGCCGCCGCAGGCGGCCACCAGTTCCACGGCGCGCTCGAAGCCCTCCCCCAGCCGGCCGCACATGATCTCCAGGGCCTTGATCTCCAGCCGGATGATCTCGCGTGCGGCGTCCAGATGGTTCATCGGCCGGCTCGAAACGGGTCACGAAGATCGCGGACGGGTCGGATTATAGCCGTTGCCGCCGGGGCGCGCAACCCGCTGCCCGGGGGGGCGAGGGGGTAGCCCCCGCGCCTCGAATGGGGTACAATGCGGGGAGAGGAACCCACTACACTGGGGGGATACGTCCATGCGTGCGGCGATGACATCGCTTCTGGTGCTGGCTGTGCTGTGGATGCTCGGGGCCTCGGAGGTTCGGGCCTCAGACGAGGGCCCGGACGCGCGGCAGGGACGAGGGGGCGGGGTGGTGGTGGGCGGAACGCACCCGCCGTCGATCCCTCGCCAGGGCCACGGGCGCCCACCCGCCGAGCCGCTCGACCGGCTGGGCACCTATCCCTACTGGTTCCGTTACCATCATCGCTACGGCTACAACGACGGCATCGCGCCCCTTCCGCCGCCGCGCGTCTACCTGCCGCCGCATTCGGGCCGGTACCGCTACTACAGCGTCTACCCCTACACCCGGTACTACGATTCGTACGGCTACTGGGATGACGGGGCGTATCGGCCCTACTCCGACGAGTACGTGGGGGGCGACGCCTACCGGGAGTACCTGTACCTGGACCCGCTGCCCGCTCCGGAGCCGGACCCCGGGGCGGCGGCGCCCGCCGTGCCCGAGCCGGCGGCGCCGGCCGGGGGTGAGATGTTCCCGTCCGGCCTGTCCCCCATGCTCGGCGGCACGGACTTCGTCCGGGCGGGCTTCGCCCTGGGCGAACTCGATCTGAAGGGCGGGCGCTTCGAGGCGGCCGCCAGGGCGTTCCGTCAGGCGATCCGCGAGGATCCGCGTGCGCCCGCGCCGCGGCTCGCCCTGGGCCTGGCGCTGGCCGCGCAGGGCGACTACGCCGGCGCCGGCCGGATGGTCCGGTTCGGGCTGGAGGCGCTGCCCGCCATGGAGATACTGCGGCTGGACGCGGCTGAGGCGTTCGGGTCTGAGGAGGTTCTTCCGGCGGTCATCTCGGCCATCGAGGCCGCCGTGAAGCCGTCGGTCGAGCCCGAACCGCGTCTGTTGCTCGGGTTCATGTACCTGATCGCGGGTCGGGCCGAAGAGGCCAGGGACGTGCTCTGGGTGGCCTACGACACGTCCGGAGGCGATCTGACGGTGGGGCGGTTGCTGCTGGCTGCCGAACGCCGTATGCGGGCCCAACGGCGGACGGCCGGAGAGACGGCCGATGAGGCGACCCGGGACGAGTAGCGTGTGGCTCTGCGCGGCGGTGTGGGCGTTCCTTTGCGTCCTGCTGCCGGCCCGTGTGCGCGCCGACGGGGACGGGGCCGCCGAGCCGCCCCCCGAGGAGGAAGCCCCGCCGACCCAGGTGGACCCGGACGGCGTGCGCCGGGGACTCGTGGGGCCTCCGCGACGCCGCGTTCCGGGGCCCGAGGCCCCGGCGCCGAGCGTGCTCACGCCGGACCGCCTCTGGGTGCCGTCTCTCCCCGGGGCGTTCTTCGTCGATCCCGCAGGCGGTGTCGCCTACTACCCCGGAATCAGCATGCTTCAGTTGACCGTGCAGGACCCCGCCGGCGGCCCGCCGAGGGTCGTCTGCCACGTGATCCCGAACGCCTCGATCGGCGACGTGTCCCACTACAGGGCCCTGCTGGAGCGGGCCGCCGCGCAGATGGCGTGGGAGGTGCGCGTGCGTGAGGCCGCCGGGGCGGAGGCCGCGGCGGACGCGGACGCGGCCGCGGCGGCTCCGGATGCCCCGGACGGTGCGCCCGACCAGGAGCCGGGCGAGGCGGCGGAGGCCGAGGCGCCGCCCGTCCCCAAGGCGTTGAGCCTGCTGGTCTCGCGCCTCTCACAGACGCTCGGCGGGCCCGCGCGCGTGCCCATGCCCTTCGTCGTGGGCGAGGCGAGGCTGCGTCTGGGAAAGGACGCCGAGGCGGCGGATGCCTTCGAGCAGGCGGCCCGGGAGTTCGGCGAGGAGCCCGTGTTCCTGCTGGGCCGTGCCGTGCCCCTGATGCTGCTGGAGGACTACGGCGCGGCGGTCGAGATGGTCCGACGCGGCGTCGAGGGCCTGGAGGACCTGCAACGGATGCGCGTGGACTGGCCGACGGTCCTCGGGGGGCCGCTCCGGGCGCGCATGCTGCTTGAGGATCTTGAACGGAACACCATGCGCGATCCGACCGATGCCGGCGCGCACCTGCTGCTGGGGTTCTACCTCTTCGCCGGCGGCGAGGACGATGCGGCGACCGGGGTGCTGAACCAGCCGGGCGCGCTGGGCGAACCGATGTGCGGGAGGCTCTACAGGGCCGCGGTGGTCCGCCTTCACACGACCGCCGAGGCCGCTGCGGCGGCCGCCGAGGGGCGTTGACCCGCCCCGGTCACCGGCGGGCGGCCGGGCAGGTGAACGTGACCTCCACGGCGTTCTCCGCCATGCCGATCTGCGCGATCACCGTTCCGTCGGACCACCGGGTCGCCGAGCGTTCGCGGGCATGCGCATACTGCGCCGCGTAGAATGCCTGGAGCGTGTCATAGAGTTCGCCGCGAGACTGGCCCTCGGCCGGAGCCACGCCCAGCTCCACCCGGTAGAGGGAGTCCCCGGAGAAGTGGAACCGCACCGTGGTCGTGCGGTCCTCCCCGGGGTAGTGGGCGAGCATCAGCTCACCCGACCGGACGCGCTCCCACCCCACCGAGTAGGCGCGCCGGACCTGTCCCGAGGGCATCCCGAACTGAACGTGCCGCAGGACGGGCGGCAGGACGATCGGGTCCCCAGCCGCGGCCGGGGCCGTGCCGGCCGGCGGCGCTGCGGGCCGGGCGGCGTCGGCGGCGTCGGCGGCGGCCGCGGCGGCCGCGGCGGCCGCGGCGGGCGGGAGCCTCTGAGGGTGGGCGCGGGGGGACGCCGCAGGGCCGCCGATCGCGGACAGGTCGATGCGTTCATGCAGGCGCGCCATCCAGACGACGGCGCAGACGGTACCCGCGATCAGTGCGAAGGCGAACAGGCGACGCACATCGACCCTCCGGCCATGTGGAACGGCGAGGCCCCGGGACCGAACTCCCTGCGGCGTGCCCGGCCGTGCGGCGGGACGCCGATCAACCCGGCTTCTGATGGTCGGCGGCCGACGCCGGCGCCGGCGCCGGCGCCTGGAGCTGGTTGCCGTCGACGGGAGCCGTCTGCGCCGTGTCGTCCCCGGCGTGGACGTAGCTTGCGGCCAGATTCCGCAGGGGCGGGCAATAGACGAACAGGCAGACCAGCATGACCAGCCCGACGATCGAGGCGACAAGCATGCGCATTCGGCATCCTCCGGTCACGTGCGCACGCCCTCTGCGCGGCGTCGCACGTTGAGACTCCTGTGCCCGTGCAAAGGCCGTGCCGTGCTCGCCGGCCCGGCTCGCCGGCTCGGCTCGCCGGCCCGTTCCCGTTGAAAAGGTCGATCCGGCCCGCGTAGAATCCATCCATTGCTTCCGCCGCATCTCGACGGCAGGCAGGGGAGGAGGCCGGTGAGTGAGCGTCATTTCGCGGACGCGTTGCTGGACGCATGCCGCCGCAAGCGGAGCCAGGTCGTTGTGGGGCTGGACCCGCGCGTGGACCGGCTGCCGGCCGAGCTGCGGCCGGACGCCACCTGCGAGGGGCGGGCGCAGTGCGTGGAGTCGTTCAACCGCGGCGTGATCGACGCCGTGGCCGACATCGCGGCGGCCGTCAAACTGCAGATCGCATTCTATGAGCAACTCGGTTGCGCCGGCATGGCGGCCTATGCCGCCACGATCCGATGTGCGCGCGAGCGGGGCCTGATCGTCATCGGCGACATCAAGCGCGGCGACATCGCCGGCACGGCCTCCGCCTACGCGGCGGCGCACCTGGGCGGTTCGGCCGCCATCTCGGCCGACTTCGTGGTCGACGCCGTGACCGTCAATCCCTACCTGGGCAGCGACGGCGTGCGGCCGTTCGTCGACGCCGCCGCAGCGACGGGGCGCGGGCTGTTCGTGCTGGTCAAGACCAGCAACCCGTCGGCGGTGGAGCTGCAGGACCTGAGCTGCGGCGGGGCGCTCCTGCATGAGCACGTGGCGGCGCTCGTGGAGGTCTGGGGCGCGCCGCACACGGGGGCCGGCGGCTACAGCCCGGTCGGCGCCGTTGTGGGTGCCACGTTCCCGGACGACCTGGCCCGGCTGCGCGCGCTCATGCCGCACACGCTGCTGCTGGTGCCCGGCTACGGCGCGCAGGGCGGCGGGATCGACGACGTGCTGCCGGCCTTCGACGCGGCCGGCGAGGGCGCGGTCGTGAACTCCTCGCGCGGCATCATCTTCGCCTGGCGGCACGGCCCGCATGCCGGGCGCCACGGCGAGGGTGCCTGGCGCGATGCCGTGCGCGCCGCTGCGGCCGAGATGCGGGACGCGCTCTGGCAGGCCACTCACTGACGCATCACGCGTGCATCCGGTCGCAGTAGATGCGGCAGATGGCGTTGGCCAGCCGGTCCGGATGGTGGCGCAGCAGGTCCTTCTTCTCCCAGAGCACCCGCCTTCCGTCCAGGTCTTCCACCAGGTTGTCGGTGACCACCGGCACGCCCAGCGTGTGCAGGTCGTCGTCGGCCAGGACCATCTCTGCGCCCTCGGCCCGGTAGCGCGCCAGGACCTCCTGGTCGGGGCAGTGGTCGTTGAACAGGGCGACGTCCACGCTGCCGGCGTCCACGTACCCCAGGAACGTCTGCAGGTGGGCACGGGCGTTCAGTCCGTCGGTCTGGCCCGGCTGGGTCACGATGTTGCCGACGTAGATGCGCGTGGCCTTCGTGCGGGCCAGGGCGTCCCGTACGCCGGGCACCAGGAGGTTTGCGACGACGCTGGTCAGCAGGCTGCCGGGGCCCAGGACGACGATGTCGGCCTCCTGGATCTCCTCGATGGCTTCCTGGCAGGCCGCCGGTGCCGGGGGCTTCAGCAGGACGCGGCGGACGGGCGCGTGGTGGGGCGAGTGGACGTTCGCCTCGCCCTGGACGACTGTGCCGTCGGTCAGTTCGGCGCAGAGCTGGCAGTCCTCCAGCGTGGGGGTCAGCACGCGGCCCCGGATGTTCAGCAGGCGGCTCAGTTCGCGGATGCCCTGCTCGAAGCTGCCCTCCAGGTCGGACATGGCGGCGATCAGCAGGTTGCCCAGGCTCATGCCGTTGAAGCTGCCCTGGCGGAAGCGGTACTGGAACAGGCGGTTGAGCAGCCGCTCGCGCTCCCCGGGCTCGCTCAGGGCGACCAGGCAGTTGCGGGCGTCGCCGGGCGGCAGCATGCCCAGCTCGGTGCGCAACTGGCCGCTGGACCGCCCGCTGTCGGTCACCGTGACGATGCCCACGGGGTGGGCGCAGTAGGTCTTGCAGCCTTCCAGGACGATGGGCAGGCCGGTGCCGCCGCCGATCGCCACGATCCGCAGGACGTGCGGCGGCTTGTTCATGTTGGCCAGGCGCAGCAGCGTGGGCACCTGGAAGACGCCCGTGACGCGGTAGTTCGGGCGTTCGTGTTCGTCGCGCGGGGCGAAGTTGCTGAACCGCCCCTGCAGCACCTGGGCCGTGGTCATGCCCAGGTCGTTGGCCACGCGGATCTCCTCCTGGGGCCGGTCGCCTACCAGCAGCACTTCGTCGGGCCGCAGCCGGTGTCGGCGGAGCAGGTAGCGCAGGCTCTCGCTCAGCAGCGCGCCCCGGTCCACGTCGTTGATCACGATCTCGTCGAAGGCGTCCTCCAGCCCCAGTTGCCGCACCTTGGCCGACTGCCGCCGGTGCGTGCCGCTGGTGACCAGGAAGCGCCGGATGTCGCATGCGCGCAGCTTCGCGAGTGTCTCCATGACCCCCGGGAACGGCTGGATCGGGTCCACCTCGTCGCTGTTGTAGGCGCGGTAGGCTCGGTCGACCGCGTCCGGTTCCAGGCCGTACTGCCGCGCGATCTCGTCGAAGACCAGGAAGTGGGGCCCATGCATCAGGGCCAGCTTCCGTTGCAGAGCGACCGCCTCGGTCTCGCTCATCGGCAGGCCGGCCTCGACCAGCACGGCCGCGGCCTTGCGGCGGGCGGCCTCCACCAGCGTGCCCGTGCAGTCGTACAACGTGTCGTCCAGGTCGAACACCACGGCTCGCAACGGCCCGCCCATCGATGCCTCCCGGGGGATGAATGGCACGAGACTCCCACGGCGGGATTATACCCGCCGCCGCACACGGACGCACGCACGGACGGGCACGGACGTACGCAGGGCCGGGCGCGCGCTATGGGGATGCCTGAGCGCCTGCCGGCAGCACGCGCACGCGCCGGCCCTCGATCCTCAGGCGGCCTTCGGCGAACAGGTTGACGGCCTCCGGGTAGGCCGCCTTCTCCTGCTCGAACACGCGTGCGGCCAGCGTGTGTTCGTCGTCGTCTTCGAGCACGGGCACGGCCCTCTGCACGATGATGGGGCCCTGGTCGTACTCGTTGTCGGCGAAGTGCACGCTGCAGCCGCTCACCTTGCAGCCGCACTCCAGCACGGCCCGATGGACGCGGTCGCCGTAGAAGCCGCGGCCGCCGAAGGAGGGCAGCAGGGCGGGGTGGACGTTCATCACCCGCCCGGCGTAGCAGGCGGGGATGCGGTAGAGGCTGAGGAATCCCGCCAGGGCGACCAGGTGCACGTCCTCGGCCCGCAGTTCGGCGGTGACGGCGTCGGCGAATGCCTGGGCCGTGGCGAAGTCCCGGCGGCGCACGACGCAGGCGGGAATCCCGCAACGCCGGGCGCGCGCCAGACCCCCGGCGTCGGGCCGGCTGCTGACGACCTTGACCACCTGCGCCCGGAGCCGGCCGGTCTCGGACAGGTCGATGAAGTTCTGCAGGCTCCGCCCGCCGCCGCTGATCAGCACCCCAAGCCTCAACCGGTCGGCCATCGAATCGCTCTCCTTCGGCACCGCGTTCGCAGGACTGCCGGCCGCGATTATAGCAGCCTGAGGCGGTGCGTCCAGCGCCGGCCCGGCCGGCGCGTTTCCGCTTTGAATCCGGCCCGCGATGGTGTACATTGGAGCGCTCGGGGTGGCCCGCCGAGTGCCCGCGCCGGCCCCCTCCGGACCGTCATTGCCCTCCCACTGAGCCCGGCCGACCGCGCCGGGCCGAGGAGCCCCACATGCACCCGATCACAGACGCAGCCGCCACGTTCGGCGGTCGCTTCAACCTGATACTCGACCCGCACGACCACTGCGTCTACCAGAATGCCTTCGGCGACTGGCGCGAACGGCCCCTGGACCTGACGGTGGGCGTGAAGACCCCCGAGGGCGAGGTCTGGGCGCTGCCGTTCACGTCGCGGGCGCCCCACTTCCCGTTCGTCGAGCAGTTCGACACCCTGACGACCATCGAGTACCGGGCGGTGCACCCCGGCCTCTGGATCGAGCTGCGCATGCGCATCCGGGCGCCCTTCTACCCGCGCGAGGTGCGCATCTCGACGGCGCCCGTATACTATGTCGACGTGGAGGTGCGGCCCCTGAAGCGATTCCGCCGCATGCGCGCGGACTCGCCGCTGCCGGCCGGCGAACTGGTCTTCGAACTCCGCGGCGAAGGGCTGGAGACCGTGCGCGCCGAGGATGGGTTCGGCTACTCGTTCGCGAGCGTCCCGCCCGGATGCTGCTCGGACACGCCGCTGGACGCCCGGACCGAGTGCCGCGTGCAGGGCCTCGACGCCGAGCCGTTCGCTGCGGCCGGGCTGCGCCGCCGCTTCGACCTGACGGCCGAGCCGTCCGGCCGCCTGGCCCTGACGTGGTCGGCCTGGGCGCCGGAGCCCGTCCTGGAGGTGGCCGGCGAGAAGACGCCGTTCAAGTACCGGAGCGTCTTCGGCTCGCATGCGGACCTGCTGAAGTGGGCGTGCGTCGAGCGGGAGGAGGTCGAGACGAAGTGCGACTTCCTCGACCGCCTGTTCACCGACTGGAGTCTGGGCGGCAGCATGTCGGACATGGCGGCCCTGGCGTTCCATTCGTTCCTGGCCGACACCTGGTGGACGACCCGCAAGGACGGCCGGGACTGGTTCAGCGTGTGCGAGGGCCCCGGCTGCCGCCAGAGCGCGGTGGACGTCGAGTACAACAACGCGCTCCTCTACTTCGCCCTCTGGCCCGATCTGCTGAAGATGCTGCTGGACCAGTGGGCGGAACTCGAGAAGGACGGATCCGCCCTGCTGGGTGCGGTCGGGAAGGGCAGCGCGTTCCTCAGCCGCGACCTGGGGGCCTGCCACGTGGTCGGGCGCCCGACGCAGAGCCGCCCCATGGGCGTGGAGGCCAACGCCGACTACCTGCTGCTGCTGACCGCCTGGGCGGGCTTCACCGGCAACCTGGAGGAGGCGGCCGGCAAGGTGGCCCTGGGGCGTCGGCTGGCGGAGTTCATCTTTCGAAGCGACTCCTCCGGCAACGGCGTGCCCGACCGGGCCGTGGCCAACGCGATCGACGACGCCGGCCCGGCGCTGCAGTACGGGCCGGAGCAGGTCTACCTGGCGTTCAAGTCCCACGCCGCCCTCTGGGCCTTCGCGGAGCTGGAGCAGAAGTGCGGCCTGAAGGGCTCGCAGGCCGAACGCTGGCGCGCCTTCACCTCCAAGGGCATCAAGACCATCGAGGACGAGGGCTGGGTCGGCGACCACTACGCCGTGACCCTGGCGCGCACGACCGAGGGCATGGCCGACCCCCGCACCGACGAGCCGCTGCCGGCCGGCGAACTGACCGGGTGGAACGCATACTCCGTCTACACCACCAACGGCCTGCTCTACCTGTTCCTGAGCGCGCTCAAGATGCCGCGCTGGAAGATGAACCGCCTGCGCCGTGACGTCGAGAACGCCCACGTTGCCACCGCGACGCCCTACGGCGACCGCCACACGAGCGGCCCCGACGACATCGTGTGGTTCTCGCAGAACATGTGGCGGGACTTCGTGGCCGCCTACCTCGGCATCGACATGCTCCACAACGTCGAGCGCTACCGGGACTACCAGGTCACGGCGGGCGATAGCTGCAGCGCCAGCCCCTACTGCGACACGACGGAGGGGAACGACGGCCGGTTCTCGTCGCGCGGGGCCGCCGTCTTCGGGGCGCCCCTGAGCGCTGCCGGCCTGGGACTGAACCGGCTGGAGAAGGACCTGGTGCTGCGGCCCGTGCGTTCGACCCTGACGGTGCCCCTGCTGCCCCTGGCGGACTGGGCGGCGATGCGCGTGCCCGTGCTGAACGTGACGAACCGCGACGGCGTGGCCGTGGCCCGCATCTCCGAGAACGATCTCCTCAAGGGGCTCACCCTGCGCCTGGAAGGCGCCGAACTCGAGCCCGAGTAGCACCCCCCGCCGCCGGGCGAGGCCGCCCGGGGCTGCCCGTTCGTCGTGCCTCGGTGGGCGCAACCGTTTGGCATGCCGGCCGGCCCCGGTTATGATACACGCCCCATCGCGATGCGGAGGATGTGCGAGTGGCCAACCGGAGCCGGTTCGACGTCGTCGGGGTCGGGTGCTGTGCCTTCGATATCGTCACGGAGGTGGACGCGGTCCCGGGACCGGATGACAAGGTGCCCGTGCGCGCGCTCCGCACGCAGGGCGGCGGGCTGGTGGCCACCGGCCTCGTGGCGGCCGCGCGCCTGGGCGGGCGCTGCGCCTACCTGGGTGCGCTCGGGGACGACCAGTTCTCCCAGTTCTGCGTCGACGACTTCGACCGCGAAGGCGTGGAGACGCGGTTCATCCGCCGCGTGCCGGGCGCGTCCGTCATCACGTCCCTGATCGTCGCCTGCCCGGCCGGCGGCACGCGCATGATCCTGGCCGCGTGCGACGAGGCGGCCGTGGCCGTGCCGGAGGACGTGCCCGCCGAGGTGGTCCGGTCCGCGCGCGTGCTGCACGTGGACAACTTCCAGCCCGAGGCCGCCGTCCACGCGGCGCGCACGGCCCGCGAGGCGGGCGTGCCGGTCGTCATGGACCTGGAGGGGCTGGGCCGGGGCGTCGAGGAACTGCTGCCGTTGGGCACGCACGTGATCGTGCCGGCGGAGTTCGCCCGGCGCCGCTACGGCACAGCCGGGCTGGAGGACGGCGCGCGGGCGCTGTGGGAGGAGATTGCGCCGTGCGGGGCGGCCGCGGCCGTCGCCACGGGCGGGGCCGAGGGTTCCTTCGCCGTCTGGAAGGGCGGGGAACTGCGGCAGGCGGCGTATCGTGTGCCGGTCGTCGACACGACGGGCTGCGGCGACGTCTTCCACGGTGCGTTCGCCTACGGCCTTTCGCAGGGGTGGGAACTGGCGCGGATCCTGCCGTTCGCCGCAGCCACGGCGGCGCTCAAGTGCCGGCAGCTCGGCGGGCGGGCCGGCATCCCGCGGGGCGACGAGGTCGGCGCCTTTCTCGCCTCGGCCGGGGCGGCGGAGTAGGCCCATGGCGAAGGCCCGCACCGTCTACGTCTGCAGCGAATGCGGCGGCAGCTTCCACCGCTGGAGCGGCCGCTGCCCGAACTGCGAGCAGTGGGACACCCTGCAGGAGGCCCGTCCGCAGGCGGTGCCCGAGGCCCGGGCGGCCGGGAGCGCCGGCCCGTCCGTGCCCCTCGCGAGCGTGCCCGTGCACGCGCACGTGCGCATCCCGTCCGGCCTGGCCGAACTGGACCGCGTCCTGGGCGGCGGCGTGCTGCCGGGCGCCGCGGTGCTCCTGGGGGGCGACCCGGGCATCGGCAAGTCCACGCTGCTCCTGCAGGCCCTCGGGCGCATGGCCGACGCCGGCGCGCGCTGCCTCTACGTGAGCTGCGAGGAGTCCCTGGCCCAGGTGCGCATGCGCGCCGAGCGGCTGGGCCTGGGCGGATCGGCGCTGGCGGTCTCGTCGGAGACGTCCCTGGAGGCCGTCCTGGCCCTCCTGGCGGCCGAGGGGCCGCAGGCGGTCGTCGTGGACTCCATCCAGCGCGTGCACGCGGCCGACCTGGACTCGCCCCCGGGCAGCCTGCGGCAGGTCAGCGCCTGCGCGGTCGCCCTGACCGAGGTGTGCAAGGCGGCCGGCTGCGCGCTGTTCCTGGTCGGGCACGTCACCAAGCAGGGGCTCATCGCCGGGCCGCGCGCGCTCGAGCACCTGGTGGACACGGTGCTCTACTTCGAAAGCGAGCGCTTCCACGCGTTGCGCATCCTGCGGGCGGCCAAGAACCGGTTCGGCACCGTCAACGAGATCGGCGTCTTCCAGATGGGCGCCCAGGGCCTGGAGGAGGTGGCCAACCCCAGCGAGCTTCTGCTGGCGGAGCGCGACCCGACGGCCACCGGATCGGTCGTGACCGCCGCCATGGAGGGCACCCGCGCGCTGCTGGTGGAGATGCAGGCGCTGGTCGGCCCCGGCGCCTACGGCACCCCCGAGCGGAAAGTGAGCGGGGTCGACTACCGCCGGTTCAGCATGCTGATGTCCGTGCTGGAGCGGCGGGCCGGGCTGGAGCTGGGCCGCTGCGACGCGTTCGTGAACGTGCCGGGCGGCGTGCGCGTGCTCGAGCCGGCCGCCGACCTGCCGCTGGTGCTCGCGCTGGCCTCGAGTTTCAGCGGCAGGGCGTTCCCGGGCGACGCCATGGCCGTGGGCGAGGTCGGCCTGGGGGGCGAGGTGCGCGGCGTGGCCCGCGCGGAGGAGCGGCTGCGCGAGGCGGCCAAGCTCGGGTTCCGACAGGCCGTTGTGCCGCGCGGCAACGCCGAAGACGCCGCCCGCTGCATGCCGCAGGTGCACGCCGTGCGCAACCTGTCCGAAGCCCTCCGGCTGCTCAAAGGGTGAACGCGCCGACCGGACGGCGCCCCGATCAGCTTGACAGGGGGGCGGAGGGCGCGTAGAATCGGGGGCGTTCGATGGGTGGGTAGCTCAGCTGGTAGAGCACAGGACTGAAAATCCTGGTGTCAGCGGTTCGACTCCGCTTCCACCCACCATGCTAAACCACGGCGCAGGCGCGAGTTACGGCCTGCGCCGTCTTCTTTTCGCCCCCTGCCGGCCCGCACGTGAGCGGCCGGAGGCTGCGTTCACAGGGAGGCCGGTTCGAGCCCGACCAGGAGTAGCGGCTCGAGGCCATCCGTTCGTTGGCTGACCTGTTCGACGATCAGCCGTTCCTCCACGGCAGGATGCCGGGAGAAGGAGGTCAGACTCCCGGGGAACCGGTGAACGCCTGCCTGGCAGGACCTCGCGCTCCCGTGCGCCGCTCTCGCCTGCGGGTCAGGCGGGGTGGAGTTGGGCCACGGCCTTGCGGACGGCGTCGAGGGCCTCGTCCAGGCGGTCCGCGTTGGGGCCGCCGGCCTGGGCCAGGTCGTCGCGCCCGCCGCCTCCGCCGCCGAGCACGTCGGCGGCCGCCCGGGCGAGCGTGCGCGCGCTGACGCCGCGCCGGACCATGTCGGCCGAGACGCCGACCACCAGGGCCACCTTGCCGGCGTCCGCAGCGGTGAGCACGCAGACGAGCCCGGCGTTCTCCTTGCGCAGGACGTCGGCGGCGCTGCGCAACTCGCCCGGGGCGCCGTCGAAGGGCGCCAGCACGAGGCGGACGTCGCCGATCGTCTCGGCGGCCTCGAGCAGGCTGCCCCCGGCCGCCTGCCGGGCGGCGCGCCGGCGCTCCTGCTGGATCTCCCGCTGGACGGTGCGCAGCTCGGCGGGCAGCTCGGCCGACCGCCGCAGCAGGTCGTCCTCCTGCGTGTTCAGGTTGCGGCAGACCTCGGCGATGAGTCCCTCCCGTTGGCGAAGCCGGTCCAGGACGCACAGGCCCGTGACGGCCTCGATGCGGCGCACGCCGCCGGCGACGCTGCTCTCCCGCGTGATGCGGCAGAGGCCGATCCGGCCGGTGCTTTCGCAGTGCGTGCCGCCGCAGAGTTCGCGGCTGTAGTCGCCGATGCGGATCACGCGGACGACCTCGCCGTAGGTCTCGCCGAACAGGGCGATGGCGCCGCTCCCGCGGGCCTCGGCCAGGCTCATCTGCGTGCCGACGACGGGGTCGTCGGCCAGGATGTGCCCGTTGACGATGTCCTCGATGCGGCGGAGGCGGTCGGGGCCGAGTTCGGTCGGGTTCGAGAAGTCGAAGCGCAGCCGCTCGGGGGAGACGTGCGAACCCGCCTGCCGGGCGTGTTTGCCGAGCACCTCGCGCAGGGCGTTGTGAAGGAGGTGCGTGGCCGTGTGATTGCGGGCGATGGCCATGCGGTTCGACTCTTCGACGCGGCAGACGACCGCCGTGCCGGGCTCCAGGCGGCCGGAGACGACGCGGCCGACATGGAGGAAGAAGCCCTTCTCGCGCCGCACGGTATCGAACCGGAACTCGCCTTCGCCGCCGGCCTCCGCGACGATCACGCCGCAGTCGCCGACCTGCCCGCCGGCCTCGCCGTAGGCGGGGGTGCGGTCCAGGACCAGCGCGACGGTCTCGCCCGGGCCGACGGAGTCGAGCAGGGCGTCCTCATGGACGATGCCGATGACCGTCCCGGCGGCCTCCAGGGCGGTGTAGCCGACGAACTCGGTGGCCGGGTGGCGGTCCTGCAGATGCGAGAGCGGTCCGGTGACGAAGACGGCGCCGCCGAAGGCGGACCCCTGCTTGGAGAGCTGCTGGTGGGCCTCCATCTCCTTGCGGAAGCCGTCCACGTCGGCCTCCATGCCCTCCTCGGCCAGGAGGGACTCGGTCATTTCGACCGGGAAGCCATAGGTCTGGTACAGGTCGAAGACGTCGCGTCCGGGCAGCGCCGTGACGTTCCGGCGCCGGAGTTCGGACACGTGCTGCGCGAGCAGCCGGGACCCGCGCACGACGGTCTTCTGGAACGCCTTCTCCTCCTCGGCGATCACGTTCTCGATGTGCCCGCGGCTCTCGGCCAGTTCGGGGTAGGGGTCGCGAAACGCCTCGACGACCGGCTGGACCAACTGCGTCAGGAACGGCCCGTCGACGCCGAGCTGCACGCCGTCGCGCACGGCGCGGCGCAGCAGGCGCCGCACCACGTAGCCGCGTTCCTCGTTGCTGGGCAGCACGCCGTCGGCGATGCAGAAGACGACCGCGCGGGCGTGGTCGGCGATTCGGCGCATCTGGGCGATGCGGCGCATCTGGGCGATGCGGCGCATCCCGGCGACGGCGCCGGGACCGGGGTCGGCCGGCCGACGGCAGACCTCGGCGACCTGGCGCATGATCGGCTGGAAGATGTCGATGTCGAAGTTCGTGGGCACGCCCTGCAGGACGCGCGCGATGCGCTCCAGGCCCAGGCCCGTGTCGATGTTCCGCATGGGCAGGGGTTCGAGCGTTCCGTCGGGCTGGCGGTCGTACTGCTGGAAGACGAGGTTGTAGAGTTCGATGAACCGCCCGCAGCCGCAGGAGGGGTCGCAGGAGGGCTTGCCGCAGCCGCCGCCGGAGTCGAAATGCATCTCGCTGCAGGGCCCGCAAGGGCCGTCGGGGCCCTGGGAGCGCGCATTTTCCGGCCAGAAATTGTCGCCTTCGCCGAAGCGGAAGATCCTCTCGGGCGGGATGCCGATCACGTCGCGCCAGACCTGCTCGGCCTCGTCGTCGCCCTCGTAGACGGTGACGACCAAAGACTCCGCGGGCAGGCCCATCTCATCGACCATGAACCGCCAGCCCCACTCGATCGCCTCGCGTTTGAAGTAGTCGCCGAAGGAGAAGTTGCCGAGCATCTCGAAGAACGTGTGATGAGAAGCGGTGCGGCCGACGTTCTCGATGTCGCCGGTGCGGAGGCACTTCTGGCAGGTGGCCGCGCGCTTGAGGGAACGGTCGCCCCGGCCATAGAACTCGTCCTTGAACTGGTTCATGCCGGCGCCGGTGAACAGCAGGGAGGGGTCGTGGGCGGGCACCAGCGAGTCGGGCGGCACGATGCGGTGGTCGCGGGCCCGGAAGTACTCCAGGAACCGTTTGCGTATGTCGTCGGTCTTCATGGCGATGAGGAACCCCGCGAGGGAGGAAGGCTGCATGGCGCGGATCGGCCCCGTGCCGGGGACGCGCGACGGCGTCCAAGCCGCCATGCAGGATATCAGGGGCCTGCGGGGCGGTCAAGCGCGCGCCCGGACTTGACGTGCGAACGCACATTCAGTAGAAAACATGCCTTCGGGGGTCCGGCAGGCCGCTCATCCCGGACGGCCCGCGGACATCCGTGTTGTGCCTCGGAGGCAGTACGAGCGGGCCATTCCCTGTGGGTTCTGCGGCGCGAGCCGGTCGCCGTCCGTCGATTCCAGGGCGATGCGGCGGGTATTCTGGGACGGCGCACTGGCGGAGGACGGGCGATGATGGGCGTGAGGGCTCCCTGGTCGGGGGCAATGCTTCTGCTTGGCCTGGCGGTGCTGACGGCGGCGGGGTGCCTGCGGCCTCGGGGCGAGATCTACTCCGAGCTGCAGTGGTCCCGACGCGTCTCCTACGCACGCTGGCGCGACGAGGCGGACCCCGACGACTGCCTGGTGCGCGTGGACGGGGACCTGAGCGTCGAGGAGGCGGTCCGGCTGGCGCTGGAGCACAACCCGACGCTTCAGAGCACCATGCTGGAGCGGGAGAAGGCGCGCGGGCGCCTGTACACCGCCAGGGCCGACGGCCTGCCCCAGGTGCGTGTCGAGGCCGGCTACACGCGCCTGGACGAGGGGGCGCTGGTCAACACGGCGACGGGGGCGCGGGGCCCCAGGGACAACTACTCGTACCAGGTGAACGTGACACAGCCGCTCTACAAGGGTGGGGCCATCGCCGCCGGGCTGGACGCCGCCCGCTACTACCAGCTTCTGAGCGACGAGGTCGTCCGGCAGGCCGTTCAGGACGTGGCCTATCAGACGGTCTCGACGTACTACGAGGTCGTCCTGGCCGAGAAGCTGCTGCAGGTGCAGACGGAGGCGCTGGAGTTCGCACAGGCCAACCTGAGGGACGTCACGGCGCGCGAGGAGCGGGGGGTGGCCATCCCGTTCGACCGGCTGCGTGCGCGCGTGGAGGTCGCCAACGTCGAGGCGCAGGTGATCCAGGAGCGCAACCGTCTGAACCGGGCGCGCACGGCCCTGATGCGCCTCATGGGCGTCTCGCAGAAGAGCGAGGTCGCCTATGTCAGCGACCTGACGTACGTGCCCGTGAATGCGGACTTCGAGACGACCGTCCGCACGGCGCTGCTGCACCGGCCCGAACTCTACCGGTCCGAACTGACCATCCTGATGCAGCGGGCGGCGCTGGAGATGGCGATGTCCGCGTACCTGCCGTCGCTGGAGGCCTGGGGCATCTTCAAGAGGGGGCGCCCCGATCCGCACGACTCCTCGCGGAACGACTGGGCCGGGCAGTGGCAGGGCGGGCTGCGCCTGGCGTGGACGCTCTTCGACGGGCTGCGCCGGGAGGGCGAGGTGATCCAGCAGCGGGCCACCGTGCGCCAGAGCCTGATCGACCTTGCCGACGCCGAGCAGCACGTGTTCGAAGAGATCAAGAACGCCCTGTTCGACCTGACCGATGCGGACGCGATGGTCCGGTCCCAGGAGTTCAACCTGGAACTGGCCGCCGAGGCCCTGCGCCTGGTGGCCATCGGCGTCAGGGAGGGGGTGAACACGGAGCTGGAGGTGCTGGACGCCCGGTCGGCGCTGACGACCGCGCAGGGCAACTACTACCAGGCGCTGCACGCGCACCTGCAGGCGCGCCACACGCTGCAGCGGGTCGTCGGGCTGCTGGCGCCGGAGCCGGGCATGACGGCGGTGCCGGACGAGGTGCCGCCGGTGGAGGTCCTCAGGCGCCTGGAACCGCTGCCGGCCTCGGACGAGGACGGCCGCGTCCTGTATGCCGAGCCGGTCTACGCGCTGCCGGTGCGGGAGGACCGGTAGCGGCCGGCGCCTCAGGGCTGGTCGGCGTGCCGGCCCCAGGGCTGCAGGTCCTCGACGGGCACCTCGACCTGTGCGTCGCCGACGCGCACCCGGGCGCTGCCGGAGCGGGTGTGGACGCGCTCGACGGTACCCCACCGATGGAGGCGAATGACGTAGACGTCGTCGCCCGCCTGCAGGGGCCGTTCGATGCGATGGCCCCGGAGCAGTTCGGCCAGGTCGTCCAGGCATCCCCGCAGGCCGTCGCGCACCGTCCGCACGCGCCTGGAAACGGCCTTGTGGCTGTGGCGCAGGTCCTCGGCCAGGCGGTCCGCCTCCTCGTGCAGCTCGCGAAGCGTCTCCTGCATGCGCAGGCCGAAGTCGGCGCTCTGGCGGTCCTCCTGGGCTCGGAGTCGGCGGAGGGTCTCCTCGTAGTCCGCCTTCAGGCGGGCGGCCTGCTGCTCCAGATACAGGACGCGCTCGCGGCGCTCCTCGGCATCCTGCCGCACCAGCCGGACCTCCTCGAGGATGGTGCCGTACTCCCCGGCGGACTGCGCGTTGAGCAGCTCGCGGGCGGCCGACAGGACCTCGTCCGGCAGGCCGAGCCGCCGGGCGATCTCCAGTGCGTTGGAGCTGCCGATGGTGCCGATGGTCAGGTGGTAGGTGGGGCGGAGCGTGCGGGGGTCGAAGTCGACCGAGGCGTTCTCCACCCCGGGGCGGCCGGCGGCGAACGACTTCAGCGGGCCCAGGTGGGTCACCACGATGGCGCTGCAGGCCAGGTCGGCCAGGCGCTTCAGGATGGCGGCGCCGAGCGCGCTGCCCTCGGCGGGGTCGGTGCCGGCGCCCAGTTCGTCCAGGAGCACCAGGCTGCCGCGCGTGGCCGTGCGCAGGATGCGGATGATGCGTGACACGTGGGAGCTGAAGGTGCTGAGGCTCTGCTCCAGGCTCTGTTCGTCTCCGATGTCGGCGCAGACGGTGTCGTACAGGGGCACCACGGCGCGCTGCGCGGGCACGTGCATGCCGGCGCGGGCCATCAGGCAGATGAGGCCGACGGTCTTGAGCACCACCGTCTTGCCGCCCGTGTTGGGGCCGGTGATGACGATCATGCGGAAGTCGCGTCCCAGCCGCACGTCGAGGGGCACGACCGCCTCGAAGTCCAGATCGGCTTCCCTCGGGACGGTCCGGTCCCGCGGCCGGGTCAGATGGAGCAGCACCGGGTGGCGGGCCTGCACGAGTTCCAGTGCGCCGGCCCCCGCCATCTGCGGTTCGGCCATGCGGAAGGCGGCGCTCATCAGGGCCTTGGCCCGCACCAGGTCCACCTCCGCCAGGCGCTGGACGGCCTCGACGATCGTCTCCGCCTCGGCAGCCACCTCGCGCGTCAGGGCCCAGAGCACGCGGCGGATCTCCTCCTCCTCCTCGCCCAGCGCCTCGCCCAGCTCGTTGCCGAGGGGCACGATCTCCATCGGCTCGACGTACAGCGTGGCGCCGCTGTCTGACGAGCCGTGGACAAGGCCGCGGACCTCCGCCTTCCGATACGCATTCACCGGGAGCACGTAGCGCTCGCGGTGGATCGTCGGGTTGCCATACTGCAGATGGGGGCGGATCCGGGGGTCGTTGACCAGGCGCAGGAGCCGCCGCTCGATGCGGCCCCGGATAGAGCGGATGCGGCTGCGCACGGCCTTGAGGGCGGGGCTCGCTCCGTCCAGCACGAGACCCGTGGCGTCGACCGTGCTGCGGATGCGCGCGACCATCTCCGGCAACCGGGGCAGGCCGTCGCCGAGCGCCAGAAGGGCCGGGTAGGAGCCCCCGAGCCGTCGCAGCGCATTGCCCACCCGATGGGCCGTGTCGAGGGCTTCGGCGATCCGCCAGAACGTGGACGGCTCCAGGGGCGACCCGGCGCCCGACGCCCGGCGCGCGGCGGCCGAGACGTCCTCGACGGGGCCGAGGGGCAGGGTGAACTCCCGGCCCAGCGCCCGGACCATCTCGGTCGTCTCCTGCAGGGCGCGCTCGATGCCGGCGGGCTCGTCCATCGGGCGCAGGGAGCGGGCCAGGAGCTTGCCGCGCGGACTGACGGCGTAGGCCGACAGGATGTCGACCACCTTGCCGAACTCCAGGACCTTGATCGCGTGTTCGTGCATGTTTGAGAGTCTGCGCGGGCAAGAGCCGGCCGCGTGCACGGCAGCCGACGGGAAGGGCGCGGGCAGGCCGCACCCACCATGAGACTATAAACGGCGCGGTCTCGCAAGCGGAGGGCGCGGTCCACGTTCGGCGCCTGTGTCCGTGCCGGCCGCCTGCCCGGCCGCATCGGCCTCGACAACCGGCGGGGGAGTCGCTACACTGTTCACCGGGAGGGCACGGCGTCTTCATGTTCACTGGAGGACCGGCATGAACGTCAAGTGTTCGTGCGGACGGATGTTCGCTGTGGCCGACGGCGCGCGGAGCGGCAAGTGCCCGGCGTGCGGGAAGGTGGTCGAGACGGGTCCGGCCGAGAACTGGCTCCAGGACGTGGACCTGGACGGTCTTTCGCTGGAGCAGGGGCCGGGGCCGGAGGTGCCTGCCCAGGAGGGGGCCGAGGCGCCGAGGGCCCCGAGGCCCGTCGGTACGCCGGCGGCGGACGCAGCCGGGGCGACGCGGGGCGGGGCCGTGGAGCGGGCGGCGGCGGCCGCCGCGCGCCGCCAGACCGCTCCGGCCGTGAAGGCCCCGAAGCACGGGCCGCCCCAGAGCGTCCTGGACCTCTTCAAGGTGCTGCGGGACGACCCCACGGAGGCCGCGCCCCTGCTGCGTGACGGCGTGACCGGCACGCGGTTCATGGTGGAGATGGGAGTCGGCTTCGCGGTGCTGAGCCTGATCGGCGGGGGGCTGGTGAGCTGGCTGCTCCATGGTGGTGCGTTCAACCTGGCCGGGACGGTGAGTTCGTGGCTGCGTCTGGTGATCGAGGCGGCCGCAGCGGGCATCATGCTGAGCCTGCTGGCGATCGGGCTCAAGCGCCAGTGCCGGCCGCTCGGCGTCGTGCAGGGGGCCGTGTTCGCCCGCATGATCAGCGTGGCCGTCCTGCTGCCGGTGGGTGTGGGGCTGGCCATCCTGACGGCGATCCTGACCAGGGGCGAGGCGTATCCGGGAGCCCTGATGTCCCTCAACGGCTGGATGCCCAAGGTGTACGTGGTGACGGTGATGCTCGCCCAGGGAGCCGTAACGGCGGGCGTGTTCGGGCTTGGCTGTGGCGGCGGGCTGGCCATCAGCGCCGTGGTCGTCTACGGCGGGGCCATGCTTGCCAGGCAGCTCGTCGGCATGGTGGGCCTGTAGAGCGGTTCTGCATCGCCGGCCGGAGGGCCTGCCGGCCCGTTCAGGAAGTGTGGAACAACCGCCGCGCCCGCCCCGGCGGGCAAGCCCCGTCGGGCTGGCCTCGGCTGTTGGTCCAGGTCTGGAACGGCCTGACTACAGGCAGGAACGCACAGGCGAGGGCGCCTGTGCCACACAAAAAGACTCCTTCAACGGGCTCCTACGCCTTGACGAAGCGCATGCGGTAGCCGGCGGCCTGGCAGGCGGCGAAGCGGCGGCGGCCGGCCCCGCGGCGGGCTTCGTCGTACACCTCGGCGAAGTCGATGATGTGGGCGAACCGTTCGAAGCCCTCGGGCAGGTCGCCGGCGGTCAGGACGACCAGGACGTCGGCCCCCAGGTCCGGCGCGTCGCCGCCGAACAGGACCACCGGCTCAACCACGGGGCCCTCGGCTTCCTCCAGCCGGACGTGCGGGATGAACGCCTCCCGACGGAACGTCCACAGCGTCTTGTCCAGCTCGGCGGCCTCGTCGGCGTCGGGGACGTGGACGGCCACGGTGCGCCCGCCCTCGTAGTGCATCCGGGTGCGCTCGCACGCCTCGACCATGCGCCGGTCGGGGGAGGCCAGTTCGACGTACTCGGCGATCTTCTCGGGTGTGGTGGCCATGGCGGCTCCGCCGGCGTCTCAGGCGTCCAGGACCTCCGTGCGCCAGATGATCTCCTTCATCTGGTGCACGGCCTCCCTGATGCCCACGAAGAGCGCGCGGGCGATGATGCTGTGCCCGATGTGCAGTTCGTGCGGCCGCAGGGCGCAAAGGACGGGGGCCACGTTTGCGTAGGTGAGGCCGTGGCCGGCGTTGACGGTCAGCCCGACCTGTCGGCCCAGCGCGGCGCCGTCGGCCAGTTCGGTCAGGCGGGCCTGGCGTTCGCCGGGGGACGCGGCGTTGGCGTAGGCGCCGGTGTGGAGTTCCACCATGGCGACGCCGAGTTCGGCGGCGCGGCGTATCTGGCCCTCCTCGGGGTCGATGAACAGGCTGACCGGGATGCCGCGTTCGGCGAACGAGCGCACGGCGCCCTCGACACGGGCGCTCTGCCCGATGGCGTCGAGGCCGCCCTCGGTGGTGACCTCCTGGCGGTTCTCGGGCACGATGGTGACCATGTGGGGGGCCGTCTGGAGGGCGATGTCGACGATCTCGGGGTCCAGGGACATCTCCAGGTTCAGGTCGATCGAGACCGTTTCGCGCATGAGCCGGAGGTCGCGGTCGTTGATGTGGCGGCGGTCCATGCGCAGGTGGACGGTCAGGATGTCGGCCCCGCCGATCTGGGCCTCGGCGGCCGCCCAGACGGGGTCCGGCTCATACGTGCGGCGGGCCTGCCGGACCGTGGCCACGTGGTCGACGTTCACTCCCAGCAGTGCCATGGGGCGTCTCCTGTTCTTTCTCAGTGGGAGGGGTTCCTCAGCAGGACGTTGACGCGGTCGGGCTCGGCCTGCGCCTTGCCGTGGATGAACCCGGCGGGCAGTTGCACGTGCACGCGCTCGCGGTAGGGGGCGCTGCCGTCCAGGGGGATCACCTCGGCCGCCAGCGGGCTCAGGTCGACACAGGCGCGGATCTGTGCGGGGTCGAGCGTGCGCAGGTTCGCCGGCGATGCCTGGACGACGACGGTGACCGTTCCGTCGCCTTCGCCGAACTCCACCTGGTAGGGGAACCCCGGCGGCATCATGGCCAGGACGCGCACGTTCGGGAACCGCTGCTCCTGCATGGCCTCGCCCGCCACCGAGACGACGACCGTGACGCCGGGCGGGGAGACCTCGAGCGGCACGGGCACGCGTTCCCCCGTGGGCAGGGTCACGGCGATGCTGTCGCGGACCCTCACGGTGTGCTGCACGTCGGAGGAGACGTCGTAGAGCGGCGGCAGTTCCTCCGTCTCGATGTCCTGCATCGCCGCCAGGGCGAGCGCGGGGCCGCGCACGAGCACCTGTGCAGGCGTGACGGCCGGGGCGGCCGCCTGCCGGTACCCCAGGGCCGGCTGCACCGCGACGTGCGCCACCACCGGGAGCGTGCGTTCGTCCAGCGGGCAGGCGACGGCCCGGACCTGCGCGGGCTTGGCCGCGCGGAACTTGAGCCGGCGGCGGTGGCGGTCCTCCAGGTCCGCGCGGGGCCAGAGGCTTTCCACGGGCAGGCTCACCTGTCCGTCGGTCAGGTCGGTCTCGTTCACCTGGGCCGTCAACGCGATCGGCGCCTGCATGCATCGGCGATCCAGCCGCGACAGGAGCGAGCGGGGGCCGGAGACGGTGACGCTGACCAGCCTCGCGCTCTGATGCACCAGGGCGTAGCCCGGCGGCGGCGTGATGACGACGGTGGCGTCGCAGGCGGTCTCGTCGGTCACGCGGCTGTTGGCGTAGAACCAGATGCCCAGCGCGATCACCAGGGCGGAGACCTTCAGCCAGAAGTCCTGGGTCAGCAGTCTGAGCACGCTCTTGGCCAAACCTGCCTACTCCTTGATCTCGGCTTCGGCGGCCAGGTCCTCCAGGGCGCGTCGAAGCGACTTCTCATCCAGTTCCCGCTGCAGTGAGCCGCCGACGGCCAGCGAGACCCGGCCGGTCTGCTCGCTGATGATGATGGCGGCCGCGTCCGATTCCTCGGTGATGCCCACCCCGGCGCGGTGCCTCGTGCCCATCTCCTTGCTGAACTGCGGGTTCTCGGTCAGGGGGAACAGGCAGCCGGCCGCCGCGATCTTCTGCTGGCTGATGACGATCGCCCCGTCGTGCAGCGGCGTGCCCGGCCAGAAGATGGTCTTGATCAGTTCGGCAGACACGTCGGCGTCCAGCCGGACACCCGCCTCCACGTAGCCGCGCAGGCCGACCTCGCGCTCGATGGCGATCAGGCCGCCCAGCTTGTCGCGCGAGAGGCTGAAGGTGGCCTTGACCAGCTCGTCCGTGAAGCCGCTGTGCGGCCGGAAGAACACGCGGAAGAGCGGGTTCTGACCCAGCCGGATCAGCCCACGGCGGATCTCGGGCTGGAACAGGATGATCAGCGGCACCAGGATGACCGGCACGAAGCTGGTGAAGACCCAGTGAAGGGTCTCCAGCTCGATCCACCACACCTGGGTCACCAGGATGGCGACGACGGCCAGGATGGCCACGAAGAAGGCCAGGCCCTTCAGCACGCCCGCGCCGCGCGTCCCCTGCATGATGCGCAGGAACGCGTAGACGATCGCGAAGATGATGAGCACTTCCAGCGCAACGCGCACAACGGTCGGCGACCAGACCGTCAGCCACTGCGTGATGCGCCGCAGGAGTTCATCCATGCTCGTAGCGCGCTCCCCGTCGGACGGCCTCGCAGACCTTCACCACCTCCAGGGCCGGCCGAACGTCGTGCACGCGCACGATGTGGCAACCGGCCATGACGGCACAGGCGACCGTGGCCAGCGTGGCGGACAGCCGTTCGCCGGCCCGCGCCTTCAGGATGGCCCCGAGCATCGACTTGCGCGAGGTCCCGACCAGGAGCGGCCTGCCCAGCCCGTGCAGCTCTCCCAGGCGCCTCAGCAGCTCCAGGTTGTGGAGGAGCGTCTTGCCGAAGCCGAAGCCGGGATCGACGATCAGCCGGTCCGGCGGAATGCCCGCCGCCGTGGCCCGCTCCAGCCGTTCGGCGAGCCACGCCTTGACGTCCGCGACCACCTCGCCGTAGGCCGGGTCCGCCTGCATGGTCCGCGGCGTGCCCTGCATGTGCATCAGCACCAGCGCGGCGTCCGCGCGGGCGGCCACGGCCGCCATGTCGGGGTCCGTGCGCAGCGCGCTGGTGTCGTTGATGATCTGGGCTCCGGCCTCCAGGGCGGCGGCGGCGACGGCCGCCTTCTGCGTGTCGATGCTGATGGGCACGTCCGACGATGCCGCCAGCGCCTCGACGACCGGCAGGACGCGCCGCATCTCCTCGTCGGCGGAGACCGGCTCGCTGCCCGGCCGCGTGCTCTCGCCGCCGATGTCGATGATGTCGGCGCCTTCCGCGCACATCCGGCGCGCCTGTGCCAGGGCGGACTCCGGCGCCAGGAACTGCCCGCCGTCGCTGAACGAGTCCGGTGTGACGTTGAGCACGCCCATCACGAGGGGGCGTTCGCCGGTGTCGAGCACCCGGCCGGACGGCAGCTCCATGAGACACGGCGGGCGCTCGCTCCATGGCGCGTCGCGCTTGGGCCTCATGAGCGTCTCCCGGCAAGAGCAGTCCCGCGCCCCGACGGCGCGCCCCGACGGCGGCGCCCTCTGGGAATGTAAATCAGTCACGAGCCGAATGCAAGCCCCGGAGGAGCCCCGGACGCCCGCACACAAACACGCCGACGACGGCCCGCCCGTGCGCGCCTTGCCTGCGGCCCCGCGTTTCTGGCATATTCTCCCCGGGGGGACCTTGCGAGGAGCGCCGCCGTGACCGGTACCGACCAGTTCGACTACATGCTGCCCGAGCACCTGGTGGCCGCCGTGCCCGCCGCCCGCCGCGACGAGTCGCGGCTGATGGTGCTGGACCGTGCCTCGGGCGCCCTGCAGCACCGGTCGTTCCGCGACCTGCCGGACTTCCTGCGCCGGGGCGACCTCCTGATACTGAACGACGCGCGCGTGCTGCCGGCCCGCCTGAAGGCGCGGCGCGACACCGGCGGGGCGGTGGAGGTGCTCCTGGTGCGCCCGGCCCCGGCGGGCGCCCGGGACGGGCGCCAATGGCTGGCGATGGCGCGCAGCGGCGGCCGCCTGCGCCCGGGCGAGGTGCTGCACCTGGGCGAGGCCGGGCCGGGCATCACGATGGTGCGGCCCGAGGGCGACGGGTGGATCGTGGCCCTGGGCGACCGGCAGACCCCGCCGCAGGAGGTGATGGCGCGCGGCACGATGCCCCTGCCGCCGTACATCCTCAAGTCGCGGCGGCGCCTGGGCCTCTCCGAGCAGATGCCCGACCTGGACCGTGAGCGCTACCAGACCGTCTTCGCCCGCCGGGAGGGCGCCGTGGCCGCCCCGACGGCCGGGCTGCACTTCACCGATTCGCTGCTGGAGCGCGTCCGTGCACGCGGCGTGCACGTGTGCACGCTGACCCTTCTGGTGGGACCGGGCACGTTCCGGCCGGTGCGCACCCGGCGCATCGAGGACCACCGCCTGGACGCCGAGTGCTACCGGATGCCCGCCGAAACGGCCCGGGCCGTGCGGGAGGCCCTGGCCGAGGGCCGGTGGGTGGTGGCCACGGGCACGACCTGCTGCCGCGTGCTGGAGCACGTGGCCCGGACCGGCCGGTGGGAGGGCCACGACGGCTGGACGGACCTGTACGTCTACCCGCCGTTCGAGTTCCGCGTCCTGGGGGCGCTGATCACGAACTTCCACCTGCCGCGCAGCACCCTGCTGATGCTGGTGGCGGCGTTCGCCGGGCTGCCGCAGGTCCGCGCCGCCTACCGGGCGGCCGTCGAGGAGCAGTACCGTTTCTACAGCTACGGCGACGCGATGCTGATCGTCTGAACGCGTCCGCCGGCCACCCCCGGGAAGGCACACCGCCCCATGGAATTCGAGGTCCAGGTGAACGACGCCCGCACGCGCGCGCGTGCCGGGCGCCTGACGCTGCGCAGCGGCTCTGTTCAGACGCCCATCTTCATGCCCGTCGGCAGCCGCGCGACCGTGCGCGGCCTCACGCCGGCGCACGTGCGCGACACGGGCGCCCGCATGCTGCTGGCCAACGCATACCACCTGGCCCTGCGGCCGGGTGCCGACGTGGTGGCCGGCCTGGGCGGCCTGCACGCGTTCATGGCCTGGGACGGCCCCATCCTGACCGACAGCGGCGGCTACCAGGTCTTCTCGTTGGCCGAACATCGTGAACTGACCGAGGGGGGCGTGTTCTTCCGCAGCCCCGTGGACGGCGCGCGCATGTTCCTGGGGCCGCGCGAGTGCATGGCGTTCCAGGAGCGGCTCGGGGCGGACGTCGCCATGGTGCTGGACCACTGCCCGCCGTATCCGTGCACGCGCGAACTCGCCGCACAGGCCGTCGAGCGCACGCTGCGCTGGAGCGCCGCCTGCCGCGGCATCCACCGCCGCCGGGACCAGGCGTTGTTCGGCATCGTGCAGGGCAGCGTCTTCGACGACCTGCGAGAGCGGAGCGCGCGCGGCACGGCCGACCTGGGCTTCGACGGCTACGCCATCGGCGGGGTGAGCGTGGGGGAGGGCGACGAGCTGCGGCGCGGCGTGGTGGCCCGCACGGCGCCCCTGCTGCCGGGGGAGCGGCCGCGGTACCTCATGGGCGTCGGGTTCCCGGTCGACATCGTGATGGCGATCGGCGAGGGCATCGACATGTTCGACTGCGTGGCGCCGACCCGCATGGGGCGCAACGCGACGGCCTTCACGCCGCAGGGGCGGCTGCGGCTGCGCAACAGCGCCGCCCGCACCGACCCGCGCCCCGTGCAGGACGATTGCGCGTGTCTCTGCTGTCGGTTATACTCGCGGGCGTACCTGAACCACCTGTTCCGCGTCGGCGAGATGCTCGGGCCGGTCCTGCTCAGCATCCACAACCTGACCTTCTACGGGAGCCTGATGGCGCGGGCCCGGGAGGCGATCCTCGCCGGGCGGTTCGGGCGGTTCCGCGACGAGTTTGTCGCCCGTTACACGCAGACTGAGAGCAATCCATGACATCCGTCGCTCGCATGCTGTTCGTTCTGGCCGGGGAAGTCGGCGGCCCGGCCGCCGGCGGCCGTCCCGAGGGAAGCCCCCTGCAGGCTCTCTGGAGCTTCCTGCCGTTCATCATCATCCTGGTCGCCTTCTTCTGGTTCACGAGCCGTTCGCAGCGCAAGCGTGAGGAGACGCGGCGGCAGATGCTGGACAGCATCCAGCCGCGGGACGACGTCATCACCATCGGCGGCATCCGGGGACGCGTCGTCCAGATCATGGACGACGAACTGGTCCTGCGGGTCGACCCCGAGAAGGACGTGAAGATCACCATCGCCCGCTCGGGCATCAGCCGCAAGGTGGGCGACGACGCCCCGCAGTGAGACGAGCACGACGTGAGATGAGGGTATTCGGCCTGAGCGATCTGCATCTTTCGGCCGACGGCCGCAAGCCGATGGACGTGTTCGGGCCGCAGTGGAGCGACCATCGCGGGCGCATCGAGGAGAACTGGCGCCGGACGGTCGCCCCCGAGGACCTGGTGCTGTTGAGCGGGGACCTGAGCTGGGCCATGCGCCTGCCGGAGGCCCGGCCGGACCTGGACTTCATCGAATCGCTGCCCGGCGCCAAGTACTTCATCCGGGGCAACCACGACTACTGGATCTCCTCTCCGGGCCGCGTGCGGGCCGCCCTGGGGCCCACGACACACATGATCCGGTTCGACGCGGCCGTGCACGCAGGCGTGGGCCTGTGCGGCGTGCGAGGATGGCAGGCGCCCGGGCACCCGGACTACGAGCCGGAACGCGACGAGAGGCTCTGGCGGCGCGAGTTGACGCGCCTGGCGATGTCACTGGAAGCCCTTCAGGCCCTGGACTGGGCCGTGGCGGTGGCCATGGTCCACTATCCGCCGCTCGATGCGGCCTCGGAGACCGAGATGGTGCCGATGCTCCGCCGGGCCGGCGTGCGGCACTGCGTCTACGGGCATCTGCACGGGGACGCCCTGCGCGATGCGTATGAAGGGGAGCGGGACGGGGTCGTCTTCCGCTGCACCAGCGCGGACCACGTCGGGTTCGGTCCGGTGCTCGTCTGCGAGGTCGCCGGCTGAGGCCGGGGCGCCTCCTCGGGGACAGGGCGACAGGATTCGGCGCGTTCACTTGACTTCCGAGGCGGGGATGTTAGAATTGGCCTACTCGTCTGCGACCTCGAGAATACGTTCACAGAGTCTGCATTGCGGAGAACGACGGTGGCGGGAGAACGCATCAGGATCCGGATGGAAGCTTATGACCACCGCGTTCTGGACAGGTCGGCTCGTCAGATTGTGGAGACGGCCACCCGGACCGGGGCGCGCGTGAGCGGCCCCGTCCTTCTGCCGACGCACGTCGAGCGCTATACGGTTCTGCGGTCTCCGCACGTGGACAAGAAGTCGCGCGAACAGTTTGAGATCCGCACGCACAAGCGTCTGATTGACATCATGGAGCCGACAGTCCACACCGTCGATGCCCTCAACAACCTGAGGGTGCCGGCCGGCGTGGAGATCAAGATCAAGGTGTGATCGCCGGCCCCCGTGCCGGCCCGTTCCGTTGCGGACAGCGCGGCGGGGCGGGCAGGGGTTCGGGCGGGACCGGGCGGCCTGCGCCTCAGGCGTCCGGTGCCCGCCGGTGCGCGGGCTGCACTGCGGAACGGCCGGCGATGAAGCGGCCTTTCAGTCACATCCCACGGGGCGCATGTTCGAATGCGCCCTCGACCTCAGTGCTGCGGCACCCGAGGGGCCTGTGCGCTCCTGCTGTCGGCTACTGTGCCGTGCGTCGAGGGTTTGAGCGTGGGACGGTTGTGCATGTTGAGCATAGCGAGGTAGTTGCCGTCATGGTCAAGGCGCTCCTGGGCAAAAAGATCGGGATGACGCAGGTGTTCGACGAGGCGGGTGCCGTCGTGCCGGCGACCGTCCTGCAGGTGGGACCGTGCATGGTGACCCAGGTGAAGACGCCGCCCGCGGACAGGGTGCCCGGCGTGCAGATCGGCTTCGATGAGGCCAGGCGCAAGCGGGTCACCAGGCCGCTGGCCGGCCACTTCGCCGCCGCCGGCGTGTCCCCGCAGCGCATCCTGCGCGACGTGCAGCCGGACGGCGACGAGATGCCCGCGCTGGGTCAGGAGCTTCGGGTGGACATCTTCGACGGTGTCTCCAAGGTCGACGTCGTCGGCCTCAGCAAGGGACGCGGCACCGCCGGCGTGGTCAAGCGGCACGGCTTTGGCGGCCAGCCGGAGACGCACGGCGGGCGCACCCGGCGGATTCCGGGCTCGATCGGGTCCGGCACCTGGCCCGGTCGCGTCTGGAAGGGCAAGAAGATGGCCGGGCACATGGGCGCCGCCCGGGTGACCGTGCGCAACCTGCGGGTGGTGCGCGTGGATCCGGAGCGCAACCTGCTGATCGTCAAGGGCGCCGTGCCCGGACACAACGGAGCGTGCGTGCTGGTTCGGAAGGCCGTCAGCCTGGAGCAGGAAGCCGCCCGGGCAGCGCAGGAATGACATTAGACGGATTCGAAGACGCCATGGACATACCGGTATACAACATAGCGGGCCAGGTCGTGGACCACGTGAGCGTGGACGCGGCCGCCCTGGGCGGCAAGCCCAACATGGCCCTGCTGCGCCAGGCGTTGCTGATGTATGAAGCGAACAAGCGCGTCGGCACAGCCTCGGTCAAGACCCGTTCCACCGTGAGCGGCAGCGGCAAGAAGCCCTGGCGCCAGAAGCACACCGGCCGGGCCCGCCACGGCAGCCGCTACAGCCCGATCTGGGTCGGCGGAGCCGTGGCCCACGGGCCGCAGCCCCGGGACTACCGCCAGCGCATGCCGCGCAACGCCCGGCGCCGGGCGCTCGCGAGCGCCTTCCTGGCCAAGGCGATCGACGGCGAGGTGCTGGCCGTCGACGCGCTGGAACTGCCCGAGGCCAGGACGAAGGCCATGGCGTCCGTGCTGAAGAACGTCGGTGCGACGCGCACGTGCCTGATCGTGCTGGCCGAGCACGACGGCGACCTCTGGCGGTGCACGAGGAACATCCCCGGCGCGGCCATGTGCACGTGCAGGGAACTGAACGCCTACGACATGGTCCGCCCGCAGCGGGTCGTCTTCACCCGGGAGGCGCTGGAGCAGTTCCTGAACAGCCAGGCCGACCGGGCCGCCGAGGCGGCCGCCGCGGCGGCGTCCGAACAGGCAGGGGTGTGACGATGAACAGCTACGACATCATCCGCAAGCCGCTGCACACCGAGAAGGGCGTCGACGACATGCGGGAGAACAGCACCTATCACTTTGAAGTGACGCCGGCCGCCACGAAGTCGCAGATTCGCCACGCCATCGAAGAGCTTTTCCCGGGCCGCAAGGTCGTCGACGTTCGCACGGTCACGGTCAAGGGCAAGCGGCGGCGCGTGCGGATGACGGTCGGCACGACCAGCACGCGCAAGAAGGCGATCGTCCGGCTGCGGCCGGGCGACACGATCGACATCGGGTACTAACGGAGCGGACCGCAGTGGCCATCAAGCCCTACAAACCGACGACGCCCGGGCGGCGTGGGATGACGACGACGGACCTCTCGGAGATCACCCGGAGCAAGCCGGAGAAGTCGCTTCTGCGCCCCCTCCGCAAGACGGGCGGGCGCAACAACTACGGACGGACCACGGCCCGGTTCCGTGGGGGCGGCCACAAGCGCCGCTACCGCCTGATCGACTTCAAGCGGAACAAGGACGGCGTGCCGGCCACCGTCCTGGGCATCGAATACGACCCCAACCGGAGCGCCCGCATCGCCCTGCTGGAGTATGAGGACGGCGAGAAGCGGTACATCATCGCCCCGGACGGGCTGAAGGTGGGCAGCCGGCTGGAGAGCGGGCCGGACGCCGAGCCCCACGTCGGCAACTGCCTGCCGCTGGCGCGCGTGCCGCTGGGCCTGTACGTCCACAACGTGGAGCTGCAGCCCGGGCGCGGCGGCCAGATCGTCCGCAGCGCCGGCACGGCGGCGCAGGTGAGCGCGCGCGAGGGCGACTACGTGCACCTGATCCTGCCCAGCGGGGAGATCCGCATCGTGCTGGGGCGGTGCCGGTGCACGATCGGCCGGGCCAGCAACATCGAGCACCAGAACGTCAAGTGGGGCAAGGCCGGGCGCACCCGGTGGCGCGGCCGGCGCCCCCACGTGCGCGGCACCGCGCAGAATCCCGTCAGCCACCCGATGGGCGGCGGCGAGGGGCGGCGCGGCGGCGGGCGGCATCCGTGCGGCCCCACCGGCGTGCTGTCCAAGGGCGGCCGTACCCGCAAGCACAAGAAGCACAGCGACCGGTTCATCGTGAGAAGGCGGAGGAAATAGCGCAGCGTGAGCAGATCGCTCAAAAAAGGTCCCTACGTGGACGAGAAGGTCCTGCGGAAGGTGATGAAGCAGAAGGAGCAGGGCGGGCGCGACCCGATCAAGACCTGGGCGCGCTCGTGCACCGTGATCCCGGATTTCGTCGGGCATGCGTTCCTGGTGCACAACGGCCGTTCGTTCGAACGGATATTCATCACGGAGGACATGGTGGGGCACAAGCTGGGCGAATTCGCCCCCACCAGGACCTTCCGGGGCCACGGCGGGCGCAAGAAGTAGCGTCCGGACCCTGTGCGCGCGGCCCGACGCGTCGCGTGCCATGCCAGGTGAGAGTGTGCAATGCAGTTTGTTGCGAGACATAGAAACGCGCCGATCTCGGACCGCAAGACGCGCCTGGTGGTCGACCTGATCCGCGGCAAGCACGTCAACGACGCGCTCAGCGTGCTGCGGGCGACGCCCAAGCGGGCCTCCTACTTCGTCGACAAGGTCCTGCGCTCGGCGATGGCGAACGCCGACCAGAGCCTCGAGGCGGACATGGACAACCTGCGGGTGGAGAGGGCCTGGGTCGACGGCGGGCCGGTGCGCAAGAAGTGGCACCCGCGGGCCCGCGGCGGGGTCGGCATGGTACGCAATCGTTCCTGCCACATCCACATCGTACTGGACGACGGACAACACGGGAGGCCCCATGGGGCATAAAGTCCGACCAACGAGCCTGCGACTGGGGATCACCGAGGAGTGGCGGTCCCAGTGGTTCGCGAACAAGAAGCAGTTCGGAGAGTATCTGGTCGAGGACCAGAGGATCCGCACGCACGTCAAGCGGCACTACCTCTTCGCCGGCGTCGCGCGCATCGACATCCGGCGCACGCGCGGCACCGTGCACGTCACAGTGCACTGCGCGCGCCCCGGCCTGATGATCGGCCGGCGGGGCGTTGAGATCGAGCGGCTCAAGGCCGGGCTCGAGGACGTGACCGAGGGCACCGTGGAGGTGGCCGTCGAAGAGGTGGGCGAGCCGCTGCTGAGCGCCCAGTTGGTCGCCGAAGACGTGGCGCAGCAGATCGAACGCCGCGCCTCGTTCCGCCGGGCCATCCGGCGCGCGGCGGAGATGGTCATGACCGCCGGGGCGCTGGGGGTCAAGATCCAGCTCTCCGGGCGTCTGGGCGGGAGCGAGATGGCCCGGTCCGAGAAGGTGCTCGAGGGCCGTTTCCCGCTGCAGACACTGCGCGCGCAGATCGACTACGGCTTCACCGAAGCGAAGACCAAGTACGGGAACATCGGCGTGAAGGCGTGGGTGAACCGCGGGCTGCTGCCCCCGGGCACGCGCATCAGCGATACGGAGGAGCGGCGCAATGGCGTTAATGCCCAGTAGAGTCAAGCACCGCAAGTTCCAGCGCGGGAAGCTCCGAGGCAAAGCCACGCGCGGCAACCGGGTGGTGTTCGGCGAGTTCGGCCTGCAGGCGCTCCAGTGCGGGCGCATCACGGCCGAGCAGATCGAGGCCGGGCGCCTGGCCGTGACGCACTTCCTGCGCCACGAGGGCAAGCTGACGATCCGCATCTTCCCGCACAGGAACATGACGGCCCGGCCGGCCGAGACGCGCATGGGCAAGGGCAAGGGCGAACCGGCGCACTGGATCGCCGACGTCAAGCCCGGCACGATCCTCTTCGAGATCAGCGGCGTGCCCGAGGACCTTGCCGTGGCGGCCTTCTCGCGCGTTGCCCACAAGATGCCGATTCGGACCCGGCTGGCGCATCGGAGGGTGCACGTATGAAGGCGAAGGAACTGAGGGGACGCGACACGCAGGAGCTGCGTCGCGAACTGGAGCAGCTGCAGCGGGAGCTGTTCGACATCCGTTTCCAGTGGCAGGCCGAAGAGCGGCCGGACCGCAGCCGCCGGCGGAACCTGCGGCGGGACGTCGCCCGCTACAAGACCGTCCTGCGCGAGATGGAAGGCGCCCTGGACGAGACCCGGCAAGCCGGTGCGAGGACCGACCATGAGTGAACAGGCCAGGGGATATCGGAAGCGCCTCCAGGGCGTCGTCAAGAGCGACAAGATGGACAAGACCGTCACGGTCACCGTGGAGCGGCTGGTCAAGCACCCCCGCTTCAAGAAGTACGTGCGGCGCAAGAACACCTTCATGGCCCATGACCCCCAGCAGACGGCCCGCGAGGGCGACGTGGTCGAGATCGAGAGCACCCGGCCCCTGTCGCGTCACAAGCGGTGGCGCCTCGTGCGCGTTCTGGGGCGCGGCCTGGCCTCGCGCGCCGGCATCCGGCCGAGCGAGGAAGCCCAGAAGACAGATACCGACCTGACGGCATAGGACCGGCGCAGCGGAGAAGGCGTCCGATGATCAGCGAGCAGACAGTCCTGAACGTGGCCGACAACACCGGCGCCCGCGCCGTGCGGTGCTTCAAGGTGCTCGGCGGCAGCCGGCACACATACGCGAGTGTGGGTGACGTGGTCGTCGGGAGCGTCATCAAGGTGATCCCCGGCAGCGACGTCAAGCGCGGCGAGGTCGTCCGCGGCGTCATCGTGCGCACCAAGGCACCGGTACGGCGCGAGGATGGGAGCTACGTTCGCTTCGACAGCAACGCGATCGTGCTCCTGCAGCCCGACGGCAACCCCCGCGGCACCCGCATCTTCGGTGCCATACCGCGCGAACTGCGTTACCGGAACTACATGCGCATCATCAGTCTGGCAGCCGAGGTGGTGTGAGGACGAACATGGCAGGCATTCAGAACAAGCTGCACGTCCGGCGAGGCGATACGGTGGAGATCATCACCGGCAGCGGACGCGGCATGCGCGGACGCGTCCTGCGCACGCTGCCCGCCGAAGGCAAGGTGGTCGTCGAAGGCGCGAACATGGTCTGGAAGCACCTGCGGCGCAGCCAGGACCGCCCGCGCGGAGGCCGCATCCAGGTCGAGGCCCCGGTGCACGCCTCGAACGTCGCGCTGGTGTGCCCGCACCGGGAGTGCGTCCGGTTCGACCGCCCCGTGCGCACGCGGACGCTGGTCAAGGAAGACGGCAAGAAGGTGCGTCTGTGCTCCAAGTGTGGCACCGAGCTGCCCAAACTCGAATAGCGAAACCCCCGCGCCCGGCGCGGTGGCCACGGTGAAGGGCCGATATGAGCGACACAGCCCCAACGACGCAAGCCGCACCCTACGTCCCGCGGTTGAAGGACTACTACGCCCGGCAGGTGGTGCCCCAACTGATGGAGCGCTACGGCCTGAAGAACCCCCTGGCGGCGCCCCGCCTGGTGAAGATCGTCCTCAACATGGGCATCGGGGAAGCCGTCGCGGACCAGAACGCCATGGCCGACGCCCTGCTCACGCTGCGGACCATCACCGGCCAGCAGCCGGTCGTCACGAAGGCCCGGCGCAGCGAGGCGGGCTTCCGTGTGCGGCGCGGCGTGCCGCTGGGCTGCAAGGTCACCCTGCGGGGCGGGCGGATGTATGAGTTCCTGGACCGGCTGATCAGCATCGCGCTTCCGCGCGTGCGCGACTTCCGGGGCCTGTCGGTGGACTCCTTCGACGGGTCGGGCAACTACAGCCTGGGGCTGCGCGAGTGCGTGGTCTTCCCGGAGCTGGACCTGGACAAGCTGAAGAACCTGTACGGACTGGACATCACGATCGTGACGACGGCGCGGACGGATCAGGAGGCGCTGGAACTTCTCAGCCTCTTCGGCATGCCTTTCCGGCGTTGAAGCCGGGGCCAGGGCCGCAGAGGCGTTCACTGAATCCTGCGACGCAGGCGGATACATGGCTCAGAAAGCTTGGATTGTAAGGTCGTTGCGGCCGCCCAAGTTCACGTCGCGGCAGCGCAACCGGTGCAAGCTGTGCGGGCGACCGCGCGGCTACCTGCGCAAGTTCCGCATCTGCCGCATCTGCTTCCGTACACTGGCGAGCAAAGGCGAGATACCCGGCGTCTCCAAAGCAAGCTGGTAGGCCCGACGGCCTGCCACAAGACGCCTGAACGCAACGAGCGGATACGAGGCCAAAGACATGATGACCGACCCCATCGCCGACATGCTCACGCGCGTGCGCAACGCGCTGGCAGTGGAGCGCGAGACGGTGGAGATGCCCGCCTCCGTCGAAAAGGAGAGCGTGGCCCGTGTTCTGAAGGACGAAGGCTACATCGACGACTTCCAGGTCGTCGGCGAGCTTCCTCACAGAATGCTGAAGATCTACCTCAAATACGGCCCGCTCGGCGAACAGGTCATACACGAGCTGAAGAGGGTCTCCCGGCCCGGACGCCGCGTCTACCGCGGCGTCGGCGAACTCGGACACGTCCACAACGGGCTCGGGATCTGGGTCGTGTCGACCAACAAGGGCATTATCAGCGACCGGCAGTGCCGGATCCGGAAGGTCGGGGGCGAGGTGCTCTGCTCCGTCTTCTGAGCCGCCGCAGATCGGTCGCTGTGAGGAACTGACAATGTCGCGCACGGGAAACAAAGAGATCGAGGTGCCCCGGGGCGTCCAGGTCACGGTGGACGGCCCCCGCGTGTCCGTCAAGGGACCGCTCGGAGAACTCAGCCATGAGTTGCCGGACCGGCTGGAGCTGGACTACCGGCCCGAGACGGGCAGGCTCGTGGTGCGCCGCCGCGACGAATCGCGGCAGGCCCGCGCCCTGCACGGCCTGCACCGGTCCCTGCTGGCCAACATGGTGGAGGGCGTCGCCAGGGGCTTCTCCTGCGTTCTCGAAATCCATGGGACCGGCTACAACGTGAACGTGCGCGGGGGATCGCTCGTGCTGCAGATCGGCTTCTGCCACGAAGTCGTGTTCGACCTGCCGTCCGGCATCACGGTCGAGGTGGAACAGAGCGCGGCACAGGCCGGCCGGCCCGCGCGGTTCGCGGTCAAGGGCCCCGACAAGCACGCGGTCAAGCAGTTCGCAGCCACCGTGCGTGCGGTCCGCCCGCCGGAGCCGTACAAGGGCAAGGGCATTCGCTACGACGGGGAATACGTGCGGCGCAAGGAAGGCAAAGCCTTTGCCGGCCTGGACCGCTGAGGAACCTGGATGGAGCGCAGGCTCCGTCCCCTTTGGGCTCGCACCGAACATGAACAACAGCAAACGCAGGGACACTCTCAGGCGGAGCCGGCACCGGCGCGTTCGCCGCAGGATGCAGGGCACGGCCGAGCGGCCGCGGCTGTGCGTCTTTCGCAGCAACAAGCACATCTACGCGCAGGTCACCGACGACTGGCGGCAGCATACGCTGCTCTGCTGCTCTTCGCTGAGCTCCGAGCTGAAGGGCCAGTTGAAGCATGGCGGTTCGATCGAAAGCGCCGTCAAGGTGGGCGAACTGCTCGGGCGCAAGTGCCTGGAGGCGGGGATCACCGCCCTGGTGTTCGATCGCGGAGGGTATCGCTATCACGGCCGCGTGAAGGCACTGGCCGAAGCCGCCCGTGCCCAGTTCACGCAGGCGGGAGCCCCCGGTTTCTGACAGCCCCGGGCAGGGGGCCCGGTTTTCCCCCGGAGGTCACATGGCACGCAGGGACGACGAGAGCGGCCTGATCGAAGAAGTCATCGGCATCTACTACCACACCAAGGTCACCAAGGGCGGCCGGAACGTGAGCATGGCCGCGCTTGTGGCCCTCGGAGACGGCAAGGGCAAGATCGGTCTCGGCTACCAGAAGGCCCGAGGCGTGCCGACCGCAATCGAGAAGGCCAGCAAGGAAGCACGCAAGAACATGAGGAAGGTCCACCTCGTGGGCGATACGGTCGCCCATGAGGTCTGGGGCCGGCACTGCACGTCGCGCGTGCTGCTCCGGCCGGCAACCCCCGGCACGGGCGTCAAGGCCGGCGGCACCGTGCGCTCCGTGATGAACGCCGCCGGGGTGCGCAACGTCCTGAGCAAGGTCTACGGCGGCACCAACCCGATCAACGTGGCCAAGGCCACGATGGACGCGCTGGTCAACCTGCTGTCCCGCCAGACGGTCGCCGATCTGCGCGGGACGGACGTGCGGCTGTTCCACCCCCAGGCGGACTGGAAGACGGGGGCGCCGGTCGTGACCGATGCGCCCGTTGCAGCGCCCGCCGAAGCACCGGACGCTCCCGGAGCCGAGGCGGCCGCCTCAGCCGAGGCGGCCACCGTGGCCGAAGAACCGGCCACCGACCAGTAGGCGCCCGCCGAGCGGCGGCCTTTGCGGACACACAGACCGGGCGGACCGGCCCGGAGGATGAGAAGACAATGGACATAGGCAGAGCCAAAGCGGCAGTCACCCGCAGGGCCACGCGCAAGCGGGTGGGGCGCGGGCCCGGCAGCGGCCACGGCAAGACGAGCGGGCGCGGCCACAACGGAGCGCGGTCCCGGAGCGGATGGAGTTCCCGCGGCGTGACCGGCGGAGCGGCCCCCCTGTGGCGCCGCCTGCCGAAGCGCGGCTTCAGCAACATGCCGTTCAAGCAGGAGCCCGACGTCGTCAACGTCGGCCGCCTGGATCGGTTCGATGAGGGTACCGTGGTGGGGCCCGAGGAGATGCACCGGGCCGGGCTGGTGGGCCGCGCGCCCGCCGGCGGCGTCAAGGTGCTGGGGCAGGGCGAGCTGAGCAAGGCCCTGACCGTGCGCGCCAACGCCTTCTCCCGCAGCGCCGTCGCCAAGATCGAAGCGGCCGGCGGGACGGTGGAGCCGATCCTCCCGCCCAAGCCCCCCGTGCGGAACCCGATGGGCTCCGCCCACGGCACGGAACGCAGGTAACACCCGTCCGGCGATGAGGCATCCATGAGCGTCCTGGAGCATCTGGGCAATATCTGGCGGATCCGCGACCTCCGCCGCAAGATACTGATCACACTCGGGCTGCTCGCCGCCTGCCGGGTCGGCGTCTACGTGCCGCTGCCGAACGTGGACGTCAAGGCCCTGGGCGCCCTGTTCGCCTCGCTGGCGGACAGCCCCGCCGGGCAGGCGCTCGGGCTGGTCAACCTGTTCGCCGGCGGAGCCCTCAGCCAGGGCGCCATCTTCGGGCTCGGCATCATGCCCTACATCAGCGCGTCGATCATATTCACCCTCCTGGCCAACGTGATCCCCAGCCTCGAGGCCCTCCGCAAGGAAGGGGCCGCCGGCCAGCGCAAGCTGAACCAGTACACCCGCATCGCCACCGTCTTCATCTGCCTGTTCCAGGGCATGTTCGTCGTGCGCGGCCTCTACGGCTCGGAGGTCATCCCCTATGCCATCCAGACCTCCGGGTGGGCCTCCCTGAAGTTCATGCTCACCAGCGGGTTCCTGCTCATGGTCGGCACCCTGTTCCTCATGTGGCTCGGCGAGCAGATCGACGAACACGGCATCGGCAACGGCATCTCGCTGATCATCACCGTCGGCATCCTGGACCGCATGCCGGCCGCCATCGCCGAGATGCGCCAGAGCCTCATGAACGCCGACAGCCAGCAGAACGCGATCCTCAAGGTCGTCCTGCTCCTGGCGCTCTTCGTGGGCATCATCGTGGCCATCATCTACATCACCGGCGGCGAGCGCCGCATACCCATCCAGCAGCAGAAGCACGTGCGCGGGCCGAGGGTCTACGGCGGCCAGAAGCACTACCTGCCGCTGCGCGTGAACCAGGCCGACGTCATGCCCATCATCTTCGCGCAGTCGCTGCTGATGTTCCCGGCCATCATCGCCGGCGCACTCGTCGGCGCCCTGGCCGACAAGCCGGACAGCATCCTGCGCGGCATCTCCCAGTGGGTGATGGACGCCGTCTCCGGCCGGAACCTCACGTTCACCTACGTCGTCCTCTACGGAGGGCTGCTGTTCTTCTTCTGCTACTTCTGGACGGCGGTGATGTTCAACCCGAAGGAGATGAGCGAGAACCTGCAGAGCTACGGCAGCTTCATCCCCGGCATCCGCCCCGGCAAGCGCACCGCCAACTACCTGGAAGGCATCATGAACCGCGTCACGCTGGCCGGCAGCTTCTTCCTCCTGGTCATCGCCATCATGCCGCAACTGGTCAGCGCCGCCCTCGACGTGGGCCTGATGGGCTCGTTCTACGGCGGCACCAGCATCCTGATCATCGTCGGCGTGACGCTGAACGTCGTGCGCAAGATCAACGACCACCTGGAGATGCGCCGCTACAGCGGATTCGCCGCCGGTGCCGGCGGACGCCGACGCAGCCGCCGACGCTGAGCAGGCGGCCCCCGCGCCGGGCGCCGTCAGACTGGAAAGGAATGCTCCCGTGAAATTCGTCTTCCTGGGCCCCCCGGGTGCCGGCAAGGGAACGCAGGCGGCCCGCATGGCCGTGCGCTTCAACGTGCAGCACGCATCGACCGGCGACATGTTCCGCAAGGCCGCCGCTGCCGGGTCGGAGCTGGGCCGGACCGTCAAGGACTATCTGGACAGCGGCCGGCTCGTGCCGGACGAACTGACCTCCCGCGTGGTCGAAGAACTCGTGCTGGATGCCGGCGACGGCTACATCCTGGACGGATACCCCCGCACCCTGGGACAGGCCGAAGCGCTGGCCGCCAACCTGGAGCGGCGGGGGCTGAGGCTGGACGGCGTCGTCTACTTCGACCTGAGCGACCAGGAGGCCGTGCGCCGCCTGACCGGCCGGCTGGTCTGCTCCGGGTGCGGGCGGAACTACCACAGGGAGTTCATGCCGCCGAAGGCGACGGATGTGTGCGACGACTGCGGCGCCGCCCTGCGCGTGCGCAGCGACAGCGCCGAAGACGTCGTGCGGCAGCGGCTGGCCGTGTACCATGAGATGACAGAGCCCCTGGTCCGCTACTATCGGGACCGAGGCCTGCTGGAGAACGTGGACGCCTCCGCCGCCCCGGACGACGTGGAACGCGCCACGGGCGCGCTGCTGGAACGCCTGGCCCGCAGCGAAGGCGACCGATGACCGGGATCGAGGTCAAGACGCCCGCGCAGGTCGCGCAGATGCGCCAGGCCGGGCGGCTGGTGGCCGAAGTGCTGGACCTGGTCGCCGGGATGGCGCGGGCGGGCGTGACGACCGAGCAGCTTGACAGGGCGGCCGAGGGGCACATCGTCGCGGGCGGCGGCCGGCCGTCGTTCAAGGGCTACCGCGGCTTCCCGGCCAGCATATGCGCCAGCCTGAACGAAGAGGTCGTGCACGGCATCCCGGGAGCGCGCGTCCTGTGTGACGGCGACCTGCTGAAGGTCGACGTCGGCGCGCAGTGGCAGGGCTACCACGCCGATGCGGCCGTCACGGTCCCCATCGGAGACGTCTCGGCGGAGGCGCAGCGGCTGCTGGAGACGACGCGTGCGGCCCTCTACGCGGGGATTGCGGCCGTGCGGGCCGGCGTCCGCGTCAGCCAGGTCTCGGCCGCCGTGCAGAAGGTGGTCGAGGACAACGGGTTCCGCGTGGTGACCGACTACACCGGGCACGGCATCGGCAGGGCGCTGCATGAAGAGCCCAGGGTGCCGAACTTCGTCCGCGCGGGATGGATGAGCAGCGACCCCGTGCTGGAGCGCGGCACGGCGATCGCCATCGAGCCGATGGTGAACGTCGGCACGCACCGGACCGCCGTGCTGCCGAACGGCTGGACGGTCGTGACGCGCGACGGGAGCCTGTCGGCCCACTTCGAGCACACGGTGGCGGTGGAGGAGCAGGGCGCCGTCCTGCTCACATTGCCCTGAATGACTTGCAGAGCCGCCGTGGCCGCGTTATAATGCCTTTTTTGGGTTCGGTATGGCAAAGGAAGAACCGATCAGAGTGCCGGGCAGGATCAAGGAAGCCCTGCCCAACGCGATGTTCCTCGTGGCGCTGGAGGACGGGCATGAGGTCCTCGCCCACGTGTCCGGGAGGATGCGCCTGAGATTCATCCGCATCCTGCCCGGGGATACGGTGACGCTGGAGATGTCCCCCTACGACCTGACCAAGGGGCGCATCGTCTGGCGCGACTGACCGGAGCATTGCAGATCAGGGGGCGCCTCGGGCCTGTCCCTGGACTGCCGGGAGACCACAAATGAAGGTGCGTTCCAGCGTAAAGCGTATGTGTGAGGACTGCAAGATCGTGCGCCGCAAGGGCGTCGTGCGGGTGATATGCCGTAACCCCAAGCACAAGCAGCGACAGGGGTGAGCAGATATGCCGCGTTTGGTTGGTGTCGACATACCGGGCGATAAGAGCGTTGCCGTCTCCCTCACGTACATCTACGGCGTGGGCAAGACCTCGGCGCGCGTCATCTGCGACGTGCTGGATATCGATTCGAACAAGAAGGCCCACGAACTGACCGAAGACGAGTTGAGCCGCATCGCGGCCTACGTCGAGAAGAACTTCATTGTCGAAGGCGAGTTGCGCCGCCTGGAGGCGAGCAACATCGCGCGTCTGCGCCAGATCAACTGCTACCGGGGCATCCGGCACCGCAGGGGCCTGCCCGTGCGCGGGCAGAGGACGCGCACGAATGCCCGCACCCGCAAGGGCAAGAAGCGCACCGTCGCCGGCAAGAAGGGCGTCAAGGAACTTGCTCACTGAGAGAGGCCGCCGGCGCGCCTCGGACGGCTGCCGGCGCGCGGGCCCTCGGTGTGCCGCGCGCAGCGGCGCGACCCAGTCGTGCGGGTGAGACGGCGTGCCGAAGAGCGAACTCCACAAGTACCTGCAGGACCGGAGCCGGCTTCTGCAGGCGGTGTGCCTGCTCGGGCCTGCGGGCCGGTCGGACGAACGCAAGGCCAAGAAGCTCGGCGAGATCGCCGGCTTCTGCGAGTTGATTTTGACATATGTGGACCGGTTCCTGGCGCGTCGCCCTGCGGTGAGCGTCGTGGAGTTCTCCTGCGGCAAGAGCTACCTGGGCGTCGTGCTCTGCGTGCTTCTGCGTGACCTGGCCGGCAAGCAGGCGCAACTGGTCGGCGTGGACTGGAACCCGGCGCTGATCGAGACGTGCCGGCGTGTGGCCGAGGCGGCCGGCGTGAAGGACGCCCGGTTCGTGGCGTCCAGGACGCGCGAGTTCCGGGCCGACGAGCCGTTCGACCTGGCCGTTGCGCTGCATGCATGCGACACCGCCACGGACGAGGCGATCGCCAAGGGCATCGAGCTGGGCGTGCCGCTGATCCTGACCGTGCCGTGCTGTCAGAACCAGATACGCGGTCAGATCGAGACGGGCCACCCGCTGGTGGCCATGACGGAGTTCGGGCCGATTCGGTACCGGCTGGCCAACATGCTGACGGACGTGCTGAGGGCGCAGTTTCTGCGCAGTGCCGGGTACGTGGTGGAGATGCAGGAGATCGTCTCGCCCCGGCTGACGCCGAAGAACCTGTGCATCTGCGCACGGATGCCGCGGCGGCGCCCGAAGGCGGGACGCGACGAGGGCTACCGGGCGCTGAAGGCGTTCTTCGGAGTGCGGCCGGCTCTGGAGCGGCTGTGCCCGAATGTCGTGCCTGAACGGGAGAACTGAGAACGCGGCCCGGTGAGAGCCGGCCACGGTCAACTGAAGGAGAGGCGCACAGACATGGCGAAGGCGAAGAGCATGCGGCGTGTCGGCTCACGGGCCGTGGCCCACGTCAATGCAACGTTCAACAACACGCGCATCACCATCACGGACCTGAAAGGCGAGGTGCTCTGCTTCGAGACCGCGGGGAGCTGCGGCTTCTCCGGCGCGCGCAAGAGCACCCCGTTTGCCGCGCAGCGGACGGCCGAACGCGTCGCCGACAAGGCCAAGCGGATGGGCATTCAGGAGCTGGAGGTGAAGGTGAAGGGCCCGGGCTCCGGACGGGAGTCCGCCATCACGGCCCTGGAGGCCGCCGGTCTGTCCATCCATTCCATAGAGGATGTGACCCCGCTGCCGCACAACGGCTGCCGCCCGAAGAAGAGGCGCCGCGTCTGAGGCGCCCTGCGGAAGCTTCCGAGAGAAGAGAAGAGAGTAGAAACGCATGGCCAGGAACACCGGACCGAAGTGCAGGCTGTGCCGCCGGGAAGGCACCAAGCTCTTCCTGAAAGGCGCCCGCTGCCATACGGCGAAGTGCGCCATGGAGGGCCGCAGCAAGCCGCCGGGAATGCACGGCTGGCGGCGCGGCCGCCCCAGCGACTACGCGGTGCGGCTTCGCGAAATGCAGAAGTGCAAGCGCTACTACGGCGTGCTCGATGGGCAGTTCCGGCGCTACTTCGAGGCGGCGCGCAGGATCCCCGGCAACACGGGCGAGAACCTGCTCTGCCTGCTGGAGCGGCGACTTGACAGCGTGCTGGTCAGCACCGGCCTGGCCGTCTCGCGCGCCCAGGCGCGCCAGCTGATCACGCACGGTCACATCCAGGTCGGCGGGCGCAAGGTCGACGTGCCCAACTACCTGGTCAGGGAGAACGACGTGGTGCGCCCCGTCCCGGTGGACGCGATCCTGGACGCTGCGCGCGAGCACCGGGAAGAGACGGGCCATCCGGGCCCCGGATGGCTGGCCGTCAACGACGCGGACCTGACGGTGCGGGTGACCAGGATGCCCGTGCGAGCCGACGTGACCGCCGAGGTGGACGACGGCCTTGTGGTCGAGTTCTGCTCGCGCTGATCGCAGCGGGCGCATGCCCGGCTGTTTCCACACGGCAACACGGACAAGCGGAGAGACATAGATGGCTATACGAGTTCGGTGGCGAGGTCTGGAGCTGCCCGTCCGGGTGCGCGTTGACCAGAGCACCCTTGCGGACGACTACGGCGAATTCGTCGCTGAGCCCTTCGAGCGCGGATTCGGCCACAGCCTGGGCAACAGCCTGCGCCGTGTGCTGCTGTCCTCCATCGAGGGCTCCGCCGTGGTCGCCGTGCGGTTCGAGGGCGTGCAGCAGGAACTGAGCGCCATCGAGGGCGTCCTGGAGGATATCCCGGAGATCGTCCTCAACGTCAAGGAGCTGCTGCTGAGGCTCCATCCCGACGAAGAGCGGGTCCTGCGCGTCGAAGCCCACAAGCCCGGTGTCGTTACCGCCGGCGACATCGACCCGGACCCCGACGTCGACATCGTCCGCCCCGATCAGGTGATCGCCACCCTGGCGGCCGAGACGGACTTCGTCTGCCACATGACCGTGCGCAAGGGCCGCGGGTACGTGCCCTCCGAAGAACACGAGGACCTGCCGCGTGACATCGGCGTGATCCCCGTCGACGGGCTGTTCTCGCCGGTGCGCCGCGTCAGCTACAAGGTGGAAGACACCCGCGTCGGGCGCCGCACGAACTACGACCGCCTGATCCTCCAGGTCCACACCAACGGCGTCGTCAGCCCGGAGATGGCCATGGTGGAGGCCGCCAAGGTCCTGCGCAAGCACCTGAACCCGTTCATCGAATACTTCGAACTCGGCCGGCAGCTGCCGTTCGAGGAGCCGACGCCGATCGCCGAGGTCAAGCACCTCGAGATGCCCCAGGTCCCCGAGTCGAAGCTCTCCATGCCGATCTCCGCTCTGGACCTGACCGCCCGCGCGCTGCACTGCCTGGAAGGAGAGGGCATCAAGACCGTCCGCGACCTGCTCGGCAAGTCGGAGTCCGACCTGCTGGCCATGCGGAACTTCGGTCAGGTGACCCTGCAGGAACTGGCCGACAGGCTGGCTGAGCACGGGCTGGAAGTCGGAATGCTGGCGCCGCACGAGGACTGAGTGCGGCCACCCCTTTCGTTCGATCATCAAGCAGAGCCGGGTGGCAAGCGATGAGACACCGCAAGAAGGGACGTAAGCTGGGCAGGAACGCGAGCCATCGCCAGGCGCTTCGGCGCAACATGGCGGCCGACCTGCTGCGCTGCGAGAGAATCGTGACAACCATCGGCAAGGCCAGGGAAGTGCGGCCCTTTGTCGAACGCATCATCACCCTGGCCCGGCGGGCGCTGCCCTGGAAGGACACGGGCGATGCGGCCGATCGGGCCCGCTACCTCCACTACTACCGCCTGGCCCTGCGGCGCCTGCAGGACAAGGAGATGGTGCAGAAGCTCTTCGGAGAGGGCCCCTGGCTCACCGGCCAGGCGTCGCTCGCCCGCCGCTACGCCAACCGGCCCGGCGGCTACACCCGCATCGTGCGGGTCGGCGGCAGCCGCCTCGGCCTCCCCGTCGGCGGCACCGTCAGTGAGATACCTGAGATCACCTACGAGATCGGCGGCGCCGAGCGGTCGCTCCGGCTCATCGGCAACCGCCTGGGCGACAACGCAGAACGCGTGATCTTCGAACTCGTCGAAGAACGCGAGCCCGGCCCCGATGCCGAGGTCGCCCCGACGATCACCGTCGGCGACGAGGTCCGCGAGCCCGCCGCCGAAGAGTAACGACACCGGGCGAATGAACGCGGGAGACGGCACCCGTCGGCGTGCCGTCTCCCGCGCCGTGTTTCCGGGACCCCGCCGCGCTCCGTCCGGAGCCCGGCCCTGTCAGCCCACTGAGAAAGCCCTCCTGTCGGGCCGCTATCCCTCCAGCAAGTCGTCCACCGCCTGCTGATAGGCCTGCCGATCCTGCGCGCCGATCATCCGCAGCGAGGTGACCTCCTTGCCCCCCTTGAACAGGACGACCGTGGGAATGGCGCTGACCCCGAGCTTCGACGCCGTGGCGGGGTTCTCGTCCACGTTCAGCTTGTACGCCTTCAGCTTGCCCGCATTCGCCTCGGCGATCTGGTCGATCACGGGCCCCACCATGCGGCAGGGGCCGCACCAGGGCGCCCACAGGTCGACCAGCACCGGCAAGGCCGACTTGACAACCTCGGCTTCAAACGTCGCGTCGGTCACGTCCTTCACTGCATCGCTCACAGAGCGTCTCCTTCTCGGTCGGAAAGGGTCCCTCAGGCGGCGGGGATGCGCTTGAACCGGAGTTCGACCTTGGCGCGGAGGTTCTTCAACTGGCGCTTCGCCACACCGCGGTTGTACTCCTTCTGCTGCCTCCAGGGGTGCGGATTGGTATCCTGGGCATAGGCCGCGTCCGACCGGATGGACTCGTCCGTCTTCTGCAGCCACTCGACCAGACCCTCCAGCTCGTGGCGTGCATCCGCGAACGTCTTGCCGGCCGCAGCGCTCTCGCCCATCGCCTGCTGCTGATCGGCACGTGCCAGCATGTCGTCGACCTTCTGCAGCGTCTCCACGGGCGGGCGGAAGAACTCCGGCACGTCCGCCAGGACCTTGCGGGACGCCCGCTCATACATGAAGCCTGCGAAGAAGATCAGGCCCAGAGCCACGACCACCGCCGCCCCGACGCGCCCCCCGAAATGCTCGGGATGCTCCTGTTTGCCCTTGGCCTGCTTGACGCGTGTCTCGTACGCCTCGCCGCTCTTCAGGTTGACGCCGCAGTGCGGGCACTCGATCTCGCCCAGCCCGACCTCTTTCCCGCAGGACGGGCACTGGAGTCTGGCTTCCTCGGCCATCGGTTCCCTCGCACAGAGTCATGGGTTCATGTCGCACAACCCCCTACGAACGCCATTCTATAGCATACGGCGCCTGTGTCAACCTGCAACCGAACGGGCCGGGTCGTGAGCCCCGTTGCCGTTGTGCGGCCGGGCACGGACGGGGGGGCGGGCACCGGCGGGGCCGGCCCGCAACGCCCGCCTTGACACGCGCGGCGGCCCGCAGCTACCCTGTGCGCAGTGCGCCCATCCTCCTCCTGCGGACAACCTGCGCGATGGACTACCCGGAATGCCCGGCGGCCGACTGCGCGCGTGCGGAACGACTCCGCCGGGCGTTGACCGACTGGACGGGCGCGGCGCCTGCGGACGTGCGGGTCGTACGCAGCCCCTATCGGGTCTGTCCGCTCGGCGCGCACGTCGACCACCAGGGCGGCTGCGTGGCCGGCATGGCGGTCGACCGGGCGCTCCTGGCGGCCTATGCCCCCACGGCCGACCGCTGCGTGGCCGTGCGCAGCCTGCAGTTCGAGGGCACGGCCCGGTTTGCGCTGGACGCCGTGCCGCCGCGGGCCGGCGACTGGGCGGACTACGCCCGGGGGGCGGCGTCCGCCCTGTGCCGGCTGGGGCCGCTCCGGCGCGGGGTGGCCGTGCTGGTGGACGGTTCGCGCAACGTGGGGGGCCTGAGTTCCTCGGCGGCGGCGGGCCTCGCCTACCTGATGGCGCTGGCGTCGGCGAACGACCTGGAGCTGAGCGCCCGGGAGTTGATCGAACTCGACCGCGCGGTGGAGAACGACTACGTCGGTCTGAACAACGGCACCCTGGACCAGTCCATGATCCTGCTGAGCCGCGCCGGGATGCTGACGCATCTGGACTGCGCGACGGGCCGGGCGCGGCGGCTGGCGCCCGGCGGCGGGGCGGAGTTCCGCATCGCCGTGCTGTTCAGCGGGCTGCGCACGGCGCTGCACTCGACGGCGTACAACGCCCGTGTGGCCGAATGCCGGGCCGCCGCCGAGGCCCTCCTGAAGGAGGCAGGCATGGCCGTGCCGGACCGTCCGCGGCTTCGCGACGTGCCGCCCGACGTGCATGCACGCCACGCGGCCTCGCTGGCGCCGGCGCTGAGGAAGCGCGCACGGCACTACTTCGACGAGCAAGCGCGCGTGGCCGACGGCCTGGAGGCATGGACGGCCGGCGATCTGGCGCGATTCGGCCGGCTCATGACGGAGTCCGGGCGCAGTTCCATCGAACTGTACGAGTGCGGAACGGCGCACCTGCGCACGGGCTATGAGGTGCTGAGCGGCGCGCCCGGCGTCTACGGAGCCCGGTTCAGCGGCGCGGGCTTCCGAGGGTGCTGCGTCGCGCTGGTGCGGCCGGGCTGCGAGGCGGAGATCGCGCGGTGCGTCCTGACCGGGTATCTGAGGGCGCACCCGGACGTCGAGGGCGAGGCGGAGGTGTTCTTCTGCCGCTCCGGCGACGGGGCGGCGGTTCTGGAGTAGGTGGTCATGCGGGCGGGCATCATCAGGACGGCGGTGGGGCGGGCTGCCATCTCGCGCATGCCGTGGCACCTGCTGCTGGCGGCCGTGGCGCTCACTTTCGTCGGGGTGGCGTTCATCTACAGCGCGGCGTCGCTGGGGATGGCGCTGCGGCACATGGTCTTCGCCGGGCTGGGGCTCGTGGCCTTCGTGGTGTTCTCGCTCCTGGACTACCGCCACCTGCGGGGGCTGGCGCCGGTGCTCTACGCGGCCGGCGTGCTGTCCCTGGCGGGGCTCTTCGCCTTGGGCACCACCATCAACTACGCGCAGCGCTGGTACAACGTCGGCTTCTTCCACGTGCAGCCCTCGGAGCTGATGAAGTACGTGCTGGTCATTGTCCTGGCCGACTACCTGCGCAGCCGCAAGCGGATGGATCGCCTGCGCGACCTGGCGATGCCGGCGGCGCTGACGGGCCTGCCCGTGCTGCTCATCATGGGTCAGCCGGACCTCGGCTCGGCGCTGATCCTGGGCGCGCTGTTCTTCGCCATGACGTTTCTGGGCGGCGTCCCGGTGCGGAACCTGGCCCTGGTCGTCGGCCTGGGAGTTGCTCTGCTGGCGGCGGCCTGGTTCATCCCGGGCGTCCTGAAGGACTACCAGCGGATGCGGCTGGAGACGTTCCTCAACCCGGCGGCCACGCGGGACTCCAGCGCGGCCTACAATGCCGAGCAGGCCATCACGGCGGTGGCGGCGGGGGGGATGCACGGGCAGGGCTACGGCCGCGGCGTGCTGAACCGGCTCGGGCGCATACCGGAGAGCTACGCGGACTTCATGTTCCCGGTCATCGCCGAGGAGTGGGGCTTCGTGCGCACGGCGCCCTTCGCGTGCGTCTACCTGTTCCTGGCGTTCCTGCTGGCGCGCATCGCGTGCAAGACGCGCGACCCGTTCGGGCGGCTTCTCGTGGGCGGCGTCCTGTCGCTGCTGGCCCTGCAGAGCTTCCTGCACATGGCGATCGCGCTGCGGCTGGCGCCCATCACGGGGCTGCCGCTTCCGCTGGTGGGCTACGGCGGGTCGTCGCTGCTGAGCACGTTCGCCGGGCTGGGGCTGGTGGGGTCCGTGTGCACGCACACGCACGTGCTGTTCGAGCCGGGGGCCGAGGAAGAGGCGTGACGTGCCCGTTGAACGCCGGAGGCGCGGCCCGTAGAATGGGCGTTTCCCGCAGTGAATTCCATCCTGGAGAGGCAAGATGCTCGAGCCCGTCCACCTGCCGCAGCTCGGCCAGACGATGACCGAAGGCACGGTCGCAAAGTGGCACAAGCAGGAAGGGGAGCACGTCGCGAAGGGCGAGATACTCTACGATCTGACGACCGACAAGGCGACGCTCGAGGTGCCGGCCTTCGCCTCCGGCGTGGTGAAGACGATCCTGGTCCCCGAAGGCTCGACGCGGCCCGTCGGGGAGCTGATCGCGGTGCTCGGCGAGGAGTCGGACGATCTGCCCGCCGACCTCGATTCGCTGCGCGGCCACGGCCCGGCGGCGCCCGCTGCGGAGGCCCGCGCCGAGGGCGGCCGGAGCGCCCCGGCGTCCGCCCCGCCGCCGGCCGGAGCGGCGGCGTCCGGCGGGGGGGGGCGGGCATTCGCCTCGCCCCGTGCGCGCAAGGTGGCGGGCGAACTGGGCGTGCCGCTGGGCGTCGTCGCCGGTTCCGGCCCGGGCGGGCGGGTGGTCGAGGCGGACGTGCGGGCATACGCCGCCCGCCGCGCGGACGTGCCGCACACCCCGGCGGCTGCTGCGGTCGCGCGCGAGCGGGGGGTGGACCTGGTGGCGGTGGCCGAGGGGTTGCGGGGCCGGCGGGTCCGAAAGGCCGACGTCCAGGCCGCCGCGCCCTCGGCCGTGGCGGCGCTCGGCGGGGCCGACGGGGAGCGGGTGGCGCTGAGCCCGATGCGGCGGACGATTGCCGCGCGCATGGCCCAGTCCAAGCAGACGGTGCCGCATTTCTACCTCCTCGGCGAGGTCGAGATGCGGGCCGCGATGGCATACCTGGCGGCGCGGGCCGAGGGCGGTGTCAGGGTGACGTTGACCGTGCTGATCGTCCGGGCCATCGGGGAGGCCCTGTGCCGACATCCGCGCGTCAACGCGCGGTTCGACCGGGACGCCGTCGTGCTCAACGGCGCCTGCAACGTGGGCGTGGCCGTGGCGGTGGAGGACGGGTTGTTTGTGCCCGTCATCCGGGATGCGGACGCGAAGGACCTGGAGACGATCTCCGCCGAGTTGAAGACGCTGGCGGGGAAGGCGCGTGCGGGCGCGCTCCTGCCGGAGGACTACGAGGGCGGCAGCGTGACCCTGAGCAACCTGGGCATGTACGGAGTGGACGGTTTCCTGCCCATCATCAACCCGCCGGAGGCCTGCATCGTCGGCGTCGGGACGGTGCGCGAACGCGTGATCGCGCGCGGCGGACGGCCCGTCGTCGAGCCGACGATGGAGGTGTCCGTGAGCGCCGACCACCGGGTGGTGGACGGCGCGGAGGCGGGCCGATTCTTCCAGACCCTCAAGGGCCTGCTGGAGCATCCGGGCGGACCCGACGAGAGGGGGTAGCGCGGCCGCGCGCATGCCCGCCGGGCGGGGACGCCCGGGGCTGCCGACGCCGGGGAGCGCGGCGGCCTCTACAGCACGACCTTGTTGAGGGGGTATTCGACGAGGCCCTCGGCTCCGGCGCGCTTCAGCTTGGGGATGAGGGACCGGGCGACGCGCTCTTCGATGACGGTTTCGACGGCGAATCCGGTCTCGTCGGCCAGTCCGCTGACGGTCGGGTTGCGCAGGGCGGGCAGCAGGCAGAGCACCTTCTGTAGCGCGTTTTTGGGGACGTTCATCTTGAGCCCGACCATGCTCTGTGCCCGGAGCGCACCCTCCAGCAGCATGGCGAGGTTCTCGATCTTGGTGCGCTTCCATTCGTCCGCCCATGCCTGTTCGGACGCGATGAGTTGGGTGTGGCTCTCCAGGATCGTCTCGATGATGCGCAGGTTGTTCGCCTCGAGACTGGCGCCGGTCTCGGTCAGCTCCACGATGGCGTCGACCAGATCGGGCACCTTCGTCTCGGTGGCGCCGTGGCTGAACTCCACCTCGGCCGTGATGCCGTGTTTCTGGAGGAACCGGGTGGTGACCCTGACCAGTTCGGTGCTGATGCGTTTCCCCTGCAGGTCCGGGAGGGACCGGATGTCCGAATCGACGGGCACGGCGACCACCCAGCGGACGGGCACCAGTTGCTGCTTGGAGTAGGTGAGCTGGGTGACGGTGACGACCCGGCTGTCGTTCTCGGCCACCCAGTCGGCGCCGGTGACGCCGAGGTCGACGATGCCTTTCTCGACGAACCGGGACATGTCCTGGGCGCGGATCAGCCGGGCCTGGATCTCGTCGTCATCGACGGCGGGGTAGTAGGATCTGCGGCCGATCTGGACGCGGTAGCCGGCTTTCAGGAGCAGTTGGACGGTGCTGTCCTGGAGGCTTCCTTTGGGTATTCCCAGCACGAGGGTGTTCATCTGGCGTCTCCGGTCTGGCTGGTCGGCGGTGAGGGGAGTGGCGCTCGCCTCTCAGGCGCGCGACGGGCAATGGGAGTTCACGGGGCAGCGCTGGCAGAGCGGATCCTGCACGCGGCAGAGCGCGGCGGCGCAGTCGCTGAACAGAAGATGGAGGCACGCGTAGTGGTCTTCGTCGAAGAGCCTGGCCAGGGCGCGCTGGTTCTTCAGCGTCGGCCGGTCGTCATCGAGCAGTCCGAGGCGGAAGCACATGCGGGCGGTGTCAGGGGAGAGGGGCAGCACGTTGGCGCCCAGGCTGAACAGCAGGACTTCGTCGGCGACGTCGCGCGCGACCATGGGCAGGCGCATGAGGCAGCTTCGGGCCTGGGTGTGGGTGAATTCGGCCAGGAACTCGAGGCTGAGGCGGTTGTAAGCCTCGAAGACCTCGCCGAGCATCCAGACGAGCCGTTCGGCGGCCTCCTGGGCCCAGCGGGCCGTGGAGATCGCCGCGGCCACCTCGACGGGGTGGCTGACGCGGACTTCGTTCCAGTCGGCGAAGCGCCGCCTGAGCGCCCGCAGGGCGCGGGTGGCCTGGCGCACGCTGGTGGCGCGGGCCATGATGCTGAGCACGAGCTGGTCGAGCGGCGGGCGCGTCTTGCGTCCCTTCAACTCACCGTACTTCGCGACGCCCTGCCGGAGGAGCCGGGCGGCCTGCTGCGTGCGCTGTTTCTGTGATCTCACTTCGGGGCCCACTTGGTTTGTGTGGAATCAGACCGGGGCCGGGGGCTCCTGGTCCTGCCGGCGGGCTTCCTTGATGAGTTGTTCGGTGCGCATGGCCTGCAGGACGTCCCGGTCCATCTCGAAGCGCAGGACGGGCGTGTAGCGAAGGTCCAGCCGGCGGGCGATCAGCGCCTGCACGAAGCCATGGGCGCCCGACAGGACGCGCAGGGACTCCTCGGCGGCTTCGTCCGTTCCGCGCACGATCACGAAGACGCGCGCCGAGCGCTGGTCTTCGGCCAGATCCACCCGGGTGAGTGCCACCGGGCCGACGCGGGGGTCGTTCATCTCGTACAGGACGATGCTGCTGATCTCGCGCCGCAGGAGTTCCTCGATCCGTCGCTTCTTGCGGGGGTTCATGGCAGGGGTGTCCGACCTCAGAGGAACTCGATCCGGTAGTCCACCAGTTGCGCCTCCGGCAGCCGGCGCAGGGCGTCGACGACGCGGCTCAGGGTTCCGTTGATGTACCGCGTGTCGTTGCCGACCTGCACCACGCCGAGGACGGCCGACTGGATGACGTCCTGTCGTTCGACTTCCGCTACGCTGACGTTGAAGCCGGTGCGCAGCCTGTCCTTCAGGCTCTGCACGACGTGGCGTTTGTCCTTCAGGGACCGGGCATCCGGCAGGTGCAGGCGGACTTCAAGTGTCCCGACGATCATGGCTCTCAGGACGTGCCGGCCCCGCTCTGCTGGGGCGACGCCTCTCTGTGACCCTTGCGCGACAGTGTGCGCTTGACGGACACTGTCGTGTAGGCCTCGATCCTGTCGCCTTCCCGTATGCCGTCGAATCCCTCGACGTTGATGCCGCACTCGCGGCCGGTCTCCACTTCGCGCACGTCGGTCTTGCCCTGCCTCAGCGAGGAGATGGCGCCGTCGTGCAGCACATCGCCGTCGCGGATGACGTGCACCCGGCAGTTGCGCCGGATGGCGCCCTCAACCACGAAGCACCCGGCGATGTTGCCGAACCGGCTGCTGCTGAACACGCGGCGGACCTCCGCCAGGCCCACGCGCTCCTGGCGGCGTTCGGGCTCCAGCAGCCCTTCCAGCGCGGCATGGATCTGGTCGGTGACGTTGTAGATAACGTCGTAGTATATGATCTCGATGCCGTGCATGGCGGCCATCTCGCGCACCTTCTCGTCGGCCGTGACGCGGAAGGCGATGATGATCGCGTCCGCAGCGTCGGCGAGCACGACGTCGCTCGCGTTGACGTTGCCGATGCCGTGGTGGATGACGCGCACGGAGACTTCCTCGTCGCCCAGGCGCGCCAGGCTGTCCATCAGGGGCTCCAGCGTCCCCTGGACGTCGGCCTTGAGCACGACGTTGAACTGCTTCATCTCGCCGGCTTCGAGCCGGTCGAACAGCGTCTCCAGGGTCACGCGCTGAAGCGGCTTGCGGCGGAGCTGCTGGACGCGCAGGTCGCGTTCCTCGGCGACCTTGCGGGCCGTCTCCAGGTCGCCGACGACGACGAAGGTGTCGCCCGCCTCGGGCGAGCGGTTCAGGCCGCTGATCGCCACGGGCTGCGACGGTCCGGCCTCGCGCACCTCCCCGTGCGGTGTGGCCAGCGCACGCACGGTGCCGTAGGCGTTTCCGCAGACGACGACGTCGCCGATGCGAAGGGTGCCCCTCTGCACGACGGTGTTGGTGACGACGCCCCGGCCGGGCTCCATGCGGGACTCCAGGACGGCGCCGCTGGCGGGCCGGTCGGGGTTCGCCCTGAGTTCGAGCAGCTCGGCCTCCAGGACGATCCGCTCCAGCAGGGCGTCGATGCCCTGGCCGGTGAGAGCGCTGAGTTCGACGAATCCGGTCTCGCCGCCCCATTCCTCGGGGTTGAGCCCGTGTCCGGCCAGTTGCTGGCGGACGCGCAGGACGTTCGCCTCGGGCTTGTCGATCTTGTTGAGGGCGACGATGATCGGCACTTCGGCGGCCCGGGCGTGGCTGATGGCCTCGATGGTCTGCGGCATGACGCCGTCGTCGGCCGCCACGACCAGGACGACGATGTCGGTGACGCGGGCGCCGCGGGCGCGCATGGCGGTGAACGCCTCATGCCCCGGGGTGTCGATGAGCGTGATGACGCCCGTGTCGATCTGGACCTGCCAGGCGCCGACGTCCTGGGTGATGCCGCCGGCTTCACCTTCGGCCACGCGGGTATTGCGTATGCGGTCGAGGATGGACGTCTTGCCGTGGTCGACGTGGCCGAGCATGGCGACGACGGCCGGGCGAGGCTTCAGGTCCTCGGGGGCGTCGTCCGGCAGCGAGTCGATCAGGGCGTCTTCGGCGGTTCGGGGGTCCTTGAGGGTGACCTCGACCTCGTGTGCCAGCCCGATCAGTTGGACGACATCGTCTTCCAGGCCCTGGTTGATGTTGGCCCGGACTCCGTGGTCGAACATGAGCTGGCGGATGATCTCGGCGGCGGGCACTCCGATGCTCTCGGACAGTTCGCGGACGGTCACCGGGCGGATCAGTTCCACCTTCTCGATCCGCCGGGTTTCGATCTCCCGTTTCGGCTGCTTGAAGACGATGGTGCGCGTGCGCACGGCGTCGCCGTCCTGGTCGCGGCGGCCCGCACGCCGGCGGGAGCGGGGCTTGGCCCTGGCTTCGGGCTCCTCCTTGGGGGCGACGGGCGGGGCCTCGGCCGCCGCCGCTGCGGCGGCGGCGAGTGCGCGGCTGCCGGTCGGCTTGGGCGGCGGCACGGGCTTCACGTCGGAGGTGGTCGGCGGTGCCGGCTTGCGGGTCGGCCTGGGCGGTTCGGGCTTCGGCGGGGGGGGCGGGGGAGGGGCGACGGGGGCTCTCTTCGGCCGGTAGAGCTTGATGGCCGTCTTGCGCAGTTCGTCGGCCTGTTCGAGTGACACGGCCCGTGCGTGATGGTCCAACTCAGCGAACCCGGCCCGCTGGCATATCTCGATCAGTTCGGCACTTGTGATGCCGACTGACTTGGCGATCTCGTGAAGCTTGACCTTCTTTCCCACCTGACACACCTACTTCCGAAATATGGCCGGGCGGACCGGCCGTGTTCTTCGATGGACGCCGGACGCTCTTGAGCCGTGCGTTCCTCAACTGTCTGTGGGGTCCGGCGCTTCCATCGTGTGCTGCGCGTCGTCCGAGGGCGGGGGGCCGGGCTCCGTCCCCGTGCCTGTGGCGTCCTGTGCCGCGCCCGTCTCCGGCTGTGCGGGCGTCTCCTCTGCGGTCGGATTCGGGTCCGCGTCCTCCTCGGCCTCGGCCAGGGCCTCTTCGCTTGCCCGGTACTCGGGGGGGGCCGGCGACTCCTCGGCGGCCTCGCTTTCCTGTTGCTCGCCGGCCGGGCGCTCCGGCGGCTCGATGTCGATGTCCCAGCCCGTCATCTTGACGGCGAGCCGGACGTTCTGGCCCTTCCACCCGATCGCCAGGGAGAGGTGATCCTCGGGGACCACGACGGTCGCCCGCCGGGTGTGTTCTCCCTCTTCCAGGGTGATCTGCAGTATCTCGGCGGGCCGCAGGCTGTCGGCGATCATCGTCTCGGGAGCGTCGCTCCAGGGGATGATGTCGATCTTCTCGCCCTTGACCTCGTCGATGATGCTCTTGATGCGGGTGCCGCGCACGCCGACGCAGGCGCCGATGCAGTCGACCCGCGGGTCGGTGCTGATCACGGCGACCTTCGTGCGCAGGCCGGGCTCGCGGGCGATCTTCCTGATCTGGACGACGCCCTCTGCGACCTCCGGGACTTCCAGCTCGAAGAGGCGCCGGATGAAGTCCGGGCTGGCGCGCGAGAGCAGGATGCGCACGAGGCTGTTGACCTTGCGCACGTCCACGATGATGGCGCGGATGCGTTCGCCGGGCTGGTAGTGTTCACCGGGGATCTGCTCAGAGCGCGGGCAGAGCCCCTCGCTGCGTTCCAGGTTGACGATCATCGAGCCGCCCTCGAAGCGCTGGACCGTCCCGGTCACCAGCGTCCCGATCCGCTCGGAGTACTCCTTCCAGAGCGTGTCGCTCTCGGCCTCGCGCGTCTTCTGGATGAACACCTGCTTGGCCGTCTGTGCGGCGATCCGCCCCAGCGTCTCCGGCTCGATGACCTTCTGGTCGTACGTGGCCGACACGTTGCCGGTCTGCCGGTCGATGATGATGCTGACGTCGACGTCGGGGCCGAAGTGCTTGCGGGCGGCCGATTCCAGTGCGGCTTCGATGGCCTGGAAGATCAGCTCCTCCTCGATCTCCTTGTTGCGATGGAGAGTGCTGACCAGGCGCAGTATCTCTTTGCCTTGCATGGTGACCGCTCATTACCACAAAAAAGTCCCTCCCCGCACCGCTCCGAACGTCCCGTGAAGCGGCTTTCCGACCTGCGGGTACGAGACCGGAACATGCTTGCCGGCGCAGATGCCAAGTTCGCACCCACGCCACACTTACGTCTTCCCCACCGCCTGCCGGGCCTCATGGCAGACGGGCAAGTTCAGCTATTCTAACGGACCTCCGGCTGCCTGTCAAGGTCAAAATGGCAGTTCTGGGCCGCAAAGGTGGCAGAAACACCGCCGACGCGCCGGGCCGGGCATGCGCTGGGCCCACACACGGACGGGCACGGACGGACACGGACGGGCACGGACGGACACGGACGGACACGGACGGACACGGACGGACGGGCAGGGAGGGCGCGCGCTCCGCCACGCGCACGTGTGCCTGGGGCTGCCCGTGCGGTGATGGGGCGGCCGTTTCAGATGAGGGGTGTCTTCCAGGCTGCTTTGAGGCGACCCAGAGAAGCGTTCAGGATGACGGTGCCGTGCAGGCCGTTGACCGTGAGGACCCGGGAGTGCTCCGTGCGGCCGACGGTGGCCAGGGGCACGCCGGCCAGCCGGCCCTCGAACTCCGCGGCGTGTTCGGGCCGCACCTCCGCCAGGAAGCGGCTGGCCGATTCGCTGAACAGCAGGACGCTGTCGCGCCGGAGGTCGTCCGGCCCGTGGTAGGGCACCGAATCGAGGTCGATCTGCAGGCCGATGTCCCCGGAGAACGCCATCTCAGCGGCTGCGACGGCCAGGCCGCCTTCGGAGAGGTCGTGACAGGCGCGCACGAGGCCGTCGCCGATGGCGTGCGCCAGGCACTCCATCGTGTGCCGTGCCCGTTCCACGCGCACCTGGGGCACGCTGCTGCCGGTCAGGGCGAAGAGTTCCAGGTAGTGCGACCCGCCGAGTTCGGGGTGCGTGGCCCCGATCAGGTAGACCAGGTTGCCGGGTTCCTTCAGGTCCATGGTGACGGCGCGGCGGACGTCGTCCATGACGGCCAGTGCGCTGATGAGCAGGGTGGGCGGGATGGCAATGGTCTCCTGCCCGGTGTTGAACTCGTTGTTCAGGCTGTCCTTGCCGCTGATGAAGGGCACGCCGAAGCCGACGGCGGCGTCGTAGCAGGCCATGGCCGCCCGCACGAGGGTGCCGAGCTGCTCGGGGCGGCGGGTGTTGCCCCAGCAGAAGTTGTCCAGGATGGCCGTGTGGGTGATCGGGGCGCCGACGGCCGTCAGGTTGCGCAGGGCCTCGTCGATGGCGCAGGCGGCGGCGTGATAGGCGTCGATGTCGCCGTAGCGGGGGTTGAGGCCGCAGGCGACGGCGATGCCGCGGGTGGATCCGAGCACGGGGGTCAGGACGGAGGCGTCGCCGGGGCCGTCGGCCAGCGGGCCGACCAGCGGCTTGACGACGGTCTGTCCCTGGACCTCGTGGTCGTACTGGCGGATGATCCATTCCTTGGAGCAGACGTTCGGGGCGGCCAGTATCCGCTCCAGGGCGGCCGTCCAGTCATCGGGGCCGGCCAGCGCGCGGTCGCAGGCATCGGACTCGGCGGGGGTTGCCGCCTTCCGGGACTCGGGCAGGAGCGGGTCCGGCCGCAGCACGGGCTCCCAGCGCGCCTGGCCGTGGAACCGGGGCAGCCCTTCGTGGACGAACGTCATGTCCAGGTCCGCGACCACGCGGCCGTCGTAGCGGACGGTCAGGCGGCCGTCGCCGGTGAAGCGCCCGACGACGGTGGCCTCGACGTCCTCGGCGGCGAAGACGTCCATGATCGCCTCCAGGTTCTCCGGGGGCACGGCGAGCACCATGCGTTCCTGGGCTTCGGAGACCCAGATTTCGGTGTAGGAGAGGCCCTCGTATTTGAGCGGCACGCGGTGGATTTCGGCGTCCACGCCGGTGATGCGGCCCATCTCGCCGATGGCGCAGCTGAGCCCGCCGGCCCCGCAGTCGGTGATGTCGCGGTAGAGGCCCAGGTCGCGCGCCTTCAGCAGGGTGTCCAGGACCTTCTTCTCGGTGATGGCGTTGCCGATCTGGACGCATCCGCTGGAGACGTCCTCACTTTCGCTGGTCAACTCGACGGACGAGAACGTGGCGCCGTGGATACCGTCGCGGCCGGTGCGGCCTCCGATGACGAGGGCCAGGTCGCCGGGGCGGGCGGCCTTCTCGATTGCGTTGCGGGGGATCAGGCCCACGTTGCCGCAGTAGACCAGGGGGTTGCCCGTGTAGCGGCGGTCGAAGTAGACGGCGCCGTTGGCCGTGGGGATGCCCATGCGGTTGCCGTAGTCGCGCACGCCGGCGACGACGCCCTTCATGACGCGCCGCGGGTGCAGGGCGCCGGGCGGCACCTCGTCGTCCGGCATGTCGGGCGGGCCGAAGCAGAACACGTCGGTGTTCATGATCGGCCGTGCCCCGAGGCCGGTGCCGAGCGGGTCGCGGATGACGCCGCCGATGCCGGTGTTGGCGCCGCCGTAGGGTTCGATGGCGCTGGGGTGGTTGTGGGTTTCGACCTTGAAGCAGACGCAGTTCTCGTCGTCGAACTCGATGACGCCGGCGTTGTCCTTGAAGACGCTGACGCACCAGGGCTTGTCCAGTTCGTCCGTGGCGCGTGCGATGGTGGCTGCCAGGAGGTTGTCGAGCACGACGCGGCCCCGGTCGTCGCGGTGTTCATCCCATCCGGGGGGTACGGGGCCGTCGTAGGTGATGTGGCCTTTAAGCGTTTTGTGGACGCAGTGTTCGCTCCACGTCTGGGCGAGGATCTCCAGTTCCAGGTCGGTCGGTTCGCGGCCTTCGTTGCGGAAGTAGCTCTGAACGGCCTTCATCTCTTCCAGCGAGAGCGAGAGCACGCCCTGGCGGCTCATGCGTTCGAGTTCGGCGTCGTTGGCGTCCCGCAGGGGAACGGTCCGGAGGGCGAACTCGTAGCGGATCTCGTGGGTGGGGTAGAGGGCGGCGGGCTCGTCGATGTGGACATCTTCGATGGTGTTGTTGGCCAGCACCTTCCAGGCGATGCGTTCGATCTGCGGGCGGGTCAGGCGGCCGCGCAGGAGGTAGCGCCGTACCGTGCGGATGGAGTCGACGTCGTCGGCCAGGCCCAGGTCGGCGGCGCCCTTGAGGGCGCTCTGCTGAACGGGGTCCATGACGCCGGGGCGGCGTTTCACCTCGACGGTGTGGACGTCTCCGTCCTCGGCCCAGGGCCAGCGCGGCTGTTCGGGTCCGCAGAGGCGGTACTGCTGCACGATGGGATCGACGAACAGCGCGCGGGAGAGGGCGTGGATCTGATCGGCATCGAGCCGGCCGTCGACGAGGAACACGTCCAGAACGCGCACGTCGCGGACGTCCCGGATCCCGAGGTCGCGGATGTCGGCCAGGGCGCTGAGGCCGGCGGGGTCCCTGCATTCCTGCTTGCGGATGACTTCGATTCTGTATTGCATGGCGGATCGGCTCACGCCGTGGCTCCAGTGTTCACGTGTTGTCCGGGGGGGCCGTGGGGCGGGTGCGCAGGAGGCCCTCGCGCCGAGTCCTGGCATCGACCAGCAGGCGGCGGAGGGGTTCCAGGTCCCCGGCGGCCAGGCTGTCGGCCATCTGCCGGAGCACGGCGACGTGGTCCAGCACGGCCTGCCGGACCTGTTTCCGGTTCGACGCGCAGATGTCGATCCAGATCTCGGGGTCGCCGCTGGCGACGCGGGTGGTGTCCAGCAGGCTGCGGCCGCAGAGGGCTGCCTGCCCGGGGTCGAGTTCGACCATCAGCGCGGCGGCGGCCAGGTGCGGCAGGTGGCTGACGCGTGCGACGGTGCGGTCATGGGCCTCGGGCGTCATGTGCACGACGCGGGCGCCGAGTGCCTTCCACAGCCGTTCGACGGCGGCGGCGGCGGGGTCGGTGTCCGCCCCGGCGGTGAGGATGCAGACGGCGCCTTCGAACAGGTCTGCGGCGGCGGCTTCGGGGCCGCTTCGCTCGCTGCCGGCCATCGGGTGCGAGGGGACGTAGGCGACGTCCGGACGGCTGCCGAGGGCCGAGGCGATCGTCCGCACGACCTCGGCCTTTGTGCTGGCCACGTCCGTGACGAGCGCTCCGGGCTTCAGGTGGGGGGCGATGGCCGAGGCGATGGCGGGAAGGGCGCGGATGGGGGTGGCCAGTATGACGAGGTCGGCATCGCGGACTCCCCGGCCGGGCTCGAGCGTGGCCTCGTCGATGGCGCCGACGGCCAGCGCCCGGTCGAGGGATTCGGCGCGCCGGCCGATGCCGCGGATCCGCCGCGCCAGTTGCCGGCGGCGCATGGCCAGGCCCATCGAGCCGCCGATGAGGCCGGGGCCGAAGACGGCCACCTGCTCGAACATGACGGGGGTGCTGTCCATGATCCTCACGCGTACGGGGGGCCGGGAGTCCCGGTCTCAGGCCGGGCCGGTCGTATGGTAGTGTGCGGGCGCCATCGTGTCAATCACGCCCCCGGATCAGCGCAGCCGGGCGCCCAGCCGGTCGCTCAAGGCATGGAGCACCACGTCGCGGGCCTGTTCGGCTTCGGCGGCGGTGATGGTGCGGTCGGCGCAGCGCAGCGTCAGGGCCAGGGCCAGGCTCTTGTGCCCGGCGGGGATGGCCTCGCCCCGGTAGGTGCTGAGGTAGTCGACCGCCTCCAGCACGTCCGGCCGGGCGGCCTCCACGCACCGGCGCACGTCGGCCCAGCGGACGTTGTCGGCCACGACGACGGCCAGGTCCCTGCGTGTGGCCGGGTACGTCGGGATCGGCCGATAGGCCCGGGCGAGGTGGGCGTTGTCGGTCAGCAGGCGCAGGTCGATCTCCATCAGGGCGGGCCGCGTGTTCAGGTCCAGCCGGTCGGCGATTGCCCTCGATACGACGCCCGCCACGCCCAGCAGGCTGCCGTTCAGGCGGAACTGCACGCACTCCTCGGCGTCGAACGGCCCCCGTCCGCCCGCCTCCTCCTCGATGTCCTCCTGGAGGCCGAGTTCGTCGCACAGGTTCGCCAGGACGCCCTTCAGGACGCGCAGCCCGTCGTCGCGGTCGGTCAGGACGGCCAGTGCCGTCATCTCGCGGGGCAGTTCCTGGTCGGGCTGCCCCAGGTGGACGCGGCCCAGCTCGAACAGGTCCACTGCGGGCGTCCCGTGGGCGGCGTTGAACGCTTTGACGCCGAGCAGGTTGGCCATGGTCGTCTGGCGCAGGTGCGAGCGTTCGTTCGTGACGGGGTTGCGGACGGCGATCGGTTCGGCGTCGGACCACGGCTGGGCGCGCTGGACCGGGTCGGGGGCGATCAGGGTGTAGGTCATCGCTTCGGTGAAGCCCTGGCCTGCCAGCAGCAGGCGGGCGCGGCGCTCGGCCGTCCGTGACGGGTCCGGGGCGGACGGCCGTACGGGCATGCTGGTGGTCTCGGCGATCCTGTCGTAGCCGTGGATCCGGGCGACCTCCTCGATCAGGTCGATCTCGCGCGACAGGTCGGAACGCCAACTGGGGATGCGCACGGTGACCTGCCGGCCGTCCCGGGCGAGGACGTCGATGCCCAGGCCGGAGAGGATCCGGGCGGCGGTTTCCGTGGGCAGTTCGATGCCCAGCAGGAGCCTGGTTCGTGCTGCGCGGAGCGTCACCTCGGGCGTCTCCGCCGTGTCGAATCGCAGTTGAGCGCTGCCTGAAAGGAGCTGCCCGCCGGCCAGTTCCATGATCAGTGCGCAGGCGCGCCGCGAGGCCCAAGCGGTGATTTCGGGGTCGATTCCGCGCTGATAGCGGTAGGACGAATCGCTCGAGAGGCCGTGTCGGCGGGCCGTGCGGCGGTTGTTGCGGGGGTCGAACCGCGCGCTCTCCAGCAGCACGTCGACGGTGGCGTCGGAGATCTCGGACTCCAGGCCGCCCATCACGCCGGCCAGTGCGACGGGGCGCGTCCGGTCCGCGATGACGCACTCCTGTCCGGTCAGTTCCACGCGGGAGCCGTCGATGAGTGTGATCGTCTCGCCTGCGGCCGCGCGGCGCACGATGACGGCGGCGCCGTCCAGCCGGGCGAGGTCGAAGGCGTGGAGCGGCTGTCCGCATTCGAGCATCACGTAGTTCGTGGCATCGACGACGTTGTTGATCGGGCGGATGCCGCAGACCTCCAGCCTCTGCTGCAGCCAGGCCGGGGAGGGCCCGACGCGCACGCCGGCGATGACGCGCGCGGTGTAGTGCGGGCAGAGGTCAGGCGCGTCGACGCGGACCGAGGCGCGGTCTTCGAAGGCGGGCGGGCCGGCCTCGATGAGTTCGAAATCGGGGCGGCGCCACGGGGCGCCCGTGATGGCGGCCGCTTCGCGTGCGATGCCCAGGTGGCAGAGGCAGTCGGGGCGGTTGCTCTTGACCTCGACGTCCAGCATCCAGTCCTCGCCGCGGGGCTCGAAGGTATCGACGTTGAGTCCGGAGTGGCTCAGGCGGGCCGAGAGTTCGTGTGCGGGCAGGTCGAAGGCGCAATAGTCCTTCAGCCACTGGTAGCTCGCCTTCATGTGCGCGCGGCTCCTGGGGTCAGAACTGGCTGAGGAAGCGGACGTCGCCCTGGAAGAACAGGCGGCCGTCGGGGATCTCGTACTTGATCATCGCGAGGCGGTCGACGCCCATGCCGAAGGCGAAACCGGTGTAGCGTTCGGGGTCGTAGCCGACGGCCTCGAACACGTTGGGGTCGACCATGCCGGCACCGAGCAGTTCGAGCCATCCGGAGTATGAGCAGGTGCGGCATCCCCGGCCGCCGCACATCACGCAGGAGCAGTTCACCTGGGCGCTGGGTTCGGTGAAGGGGAAGAAGTCGGGTTCGAAGCGGACCTTCACGTCCTTGCCGAAGAACTGGCGCAGGAACATGTGAAGGACGGCCTTGAGGTCTCCGAAGTGGACGCCTTCGTCGACCATCAGGCCCTCGACCTGGTGGAACATGGCGAAGTGGCGCGCGTCCTCGGTGTCGCGGCGGAAGCAGCGGCCGGGGACGATGATGCGCAGGGGGGGCCGTCGGCTTTCCATGACGCGGATCTGGCCGGGGGACGTATGGGGGCGCAGCAGGACGCGGTCGTTGACGTAGAAGGTGTCCCAGTCGTCGCGCGCGGGGTGATCGGCGGGGATGTTGAGGGCTTCGAAGTTGTAGTAATCCAGCTCCACCTCGGGGCCGTCCACGGCTTCGAAGCCGAGGGTGCGGAAGGCGTCGACGATCTCATCGATCGTGCGCGAGATGGGGTGGACGTGGCCGCGCGGGGGGCGGACGGCGGGCAGCGTGGGGTCGGGCGGCGGCGCTTCCCGGCGGGGGCTCTCGCCCACGTGGGCTCGCCGCTGCTCGATCAGAGCCGTCAGCGCGTTCTTCAGTTCGTTGGCGCTGCGGCCGGCGGCCGGGCGTTCGGCAGGGGGCAGGGCGGGGAGGCGGGCCATCAGGTCGGCCAGGATGCCCTTGCGGCCGAGGTAGCGTACTCGGAGCGCCTCCACGGCCGCGGGCGTGGAGGCTTCAGCCAACGCCCGGCGGGCTTCGTCCAGGATCGTCTGGGGTGTGTCGGCCATGCTTGTGGTGTTCACGCGTGCACGGGAGCCGCGGGGCGGATGCGGAGGGGGAGCCGTTGTCAGCGGGGCTCCCGGGCCATCTCCACCAGGCGGTCGAACGCCTGCTCATCGGTCAGCGCCAGGTCCGCCAGCACCTTGCGGTTCAGCTCGACATTGGCGTTCTTGAGGCCTGCTACGAAGCGGCTGTAGCTCATGCCCCGCATGCGGGTGGCGGCCGAGATGCGCGTGATCCAGAGGCGGCGGAACTCGCCCTTCTTTTCACGGCGGTGCCTGCGGCCGTACCACCAGGCGCGGCGCAGCGTTTCCCGGGCCGAGCGCATCAACTTGCCGCGGCCGCCGCTATAGCCGCTGGCGGCCTTCAGAAGGCGCTTGGTGCGCCGTTTGCGAACAACGCCTCGTTTGGTTCTCATGGTTGATTCCCGTGTGTCGTGACGGAGGGGTTCTCTGGGGCGGGCCGCTCAGATCTTGCCGAACTGCCGTTCCAGGCTCTTTCGGTCGCCGTCGAACAGCGGGCGCCAGCCTCGAAGGCGACGCTGCCGTTTGGGGGACTTCGTGCTCATCAGGTGGCGCTTGCCGCTGGCGTTCCGGAGCACCTTGCCGGACGCCGTTCTTTTCAGACGCTTGGCCAGTCCTTTGTGGGTCTTGCCCTTCATCTTGTCCCTCTGTATCGAGCGTCGAGCGACCGACCGACAGCACACGATGCGCGCCCGGCATGGTTCCGCGGGAGAATCCGCAGAAGGGCCCGAAGAGCACGAGGCCTCGGCCGCGTGTCACCGTGCCCGTCGAGGAAGGGAGCAGGGGGAACGGCCCCGCCCCGTCATTTCGGTATCAACAACATGCTCACCCGGCCCGGCCCGGCGCGTGTCGGGGACTTCTCCGTCTTGGCGATGTCCTCGAACCGGGTGGCGAACTCCTTCATGTTTTCGACGGCCAGGTCCATGTGGGCGCGCTGCCGGCCTCGAAGCACCATGAAGATCTCGACCTTGTCATGCTCCTTCAGGAACTCGCGCACGCGCTCGGCCTTGAACGACAGATCGTGATCGTCGCTGGCGAAGCCGATCCGCATCCCCTTGAGGCGGGACCGGTGGTGCTTCTGCGTCTGGCGCTTCTTCTTCTGGCGGTATTTGAACTTCCCGTAGTCGAGAAGCTTGCAGACGGGCGGATCGCCCTGCGGGGCGACCTGCACGAGGTCCATCCCGTCTTCCTCCGCCTTCTTCAGCGCATCCTCAAGGGAGATAATGCCCAACTGGACGCCGTCGACTCCGATCAGACGGACCATGTCCGACCGGATCTGCTGGTTGATTCGAAGCTCGGAGATAGCACTGCTCCTTGCAGCAACGGACTCTGTCCACGTGTCCCGGCGCCTGCAGGACACACTTGGAGATATCGTAGGGCAAGTGCGGCGAGAAATCAAGCACCCGGCGGCGTTTGCCGGTTCCGGGCCCTTCGTTTCGACTCGCAGGGACCGGGGGGGCCGAGGTCGCGGGCGCAGCTCAGGAGGCCGCCGCCTCGGCGCGGTACTTCTCGGCGATTCGGCGCTGAATGTCGCTCTTGTAGAGCCCCCAGGCGCAGACGGGGATCGTCCTGACCTCTCCCGTGTCGGGGTCTTCGTATCCGAAGGCCGCCGGGCAGCTCTGGAGGCGCGCCGATTCGATCGAGTGGTATTCCTCGAAGGGCAGGATGACCATCAGCATCGTGTGGCGGACGTTCGTGTGCTTGCGGAGCTGGTCCTTGAGCTTCCTGCCCATGAGGACGCCGCCGACGACGCGGAGGATGCGCAGCGTGGGGCGGCCCTTGAAGACGGCCCGCAGGTTCACGCCCTTCAGTGCGACCGGTGCAAAGGACCGCAGGACCATGAGGCGGGCGCGGATCCTGTGCGTGCGCCGGTTCAGGTCCAGGCGGTCCAGCCTGGGGTCCAGCGCGCGCGTGCGGTCCACCAGCTCGCCGGCCAGTTCGTGCAGGGGGCGCTTGAGGTAGCGGCCGAGTCCGTGGAAGCGTTCGCCGTCGGAGACGAGATAGGCGGCCGATTCGCAGTTGGGGTGCGCGCCGGCGAACTTCAGAGGCGCGCCGCCGAACACGCTCAGGGCGCGCTTGAGCCGCACTGTGAGCCCCATCGGGAGGAACTCGACCGTCTCGCCCGGCAGCGCCTCGTTGACGATCTGTTCGACGTCTTCGATCGTCGTGGAGACGTCGGTCTCGAACTCGCCTTCCTCCCACGTTTCGGTGAGGGGGATCAGGTGAAGGCACTTGATGAACGCGCTGCTGTCGTGGACGTACTGGATCAGGGCGGGCATGTGCTTGTCGTTGATGTGGCGGGCGACGCAGCACATGATCGTGTTCTTGTGGTGGCTGAACTTTCTGAGGTTCTCCAGTGCCCGGGCCTTCTTGGCGTGGGCGCCCGGGTTCTTGCGCAGGCGGTCGTAGATGGCCGGGTCGTCTCCGTCGAAGCCGAGCAGCACGTGCACGCGGGAGTCGCAGATGCGCTTGCAGTACTCCTCGTCGGCCAGCCTGATCCCGTTGGTGACGACGCGGGCGTCCAGGCCGTTCGCGCGTGCCAGGTCGATGATCTCGAACAGGTCGTCGCGCACCGTCGGCTCGCCGCCGAAGAGCTGGATGACGGGCGGCGGGTCCATCTCGCCGAGCTTCTTGAAGACGTTCTCGAAGTACTTCATCGGCGGGTGGAACTCGAAGCCCATCCCGGGGATGTTGGCGATGCAGATCGGGCAGTTCATGTTGCAGCGGTTGGTGACGTCGACGAACACCATGCGCGGATGGTGGTTGTGCCCGCACCGGTCGCACTCGAGCGTGCAGTGAAGCGGTTCGTCCGGGTTGTAGCGGCAGGTGTCCCGCTTGCGCTGCCAGACGGCGGCGTCCGAGCTGACCAGCGCCTCGCTGGGGCCGCAGTCCGGGCAGTCCTTCTGAAGGTAGACGCAGCCGTCGCGGATCGCGTGTTCGGCCGGAACACGCTTGCGGCAGGACTCGCAGACGCCGTAGTTGGCCGAGGGCATGTCTTGTTCACCGTTTACGTCAGAGCCGCCGGATGCGCGCTGGGGCGCGCACCCGGCGCACAGAATGCAGCGGGTGGAGTGGCCTCCGTCCGCCCCGACACCTACATGCTAAGCGATGTGCGTTGGTCGCGCGAGTGTTGGCGGCCCGGCCAGGCGCCGAACTGGTGGCCGTCGTCGTTGGCGAGGTCCAGCGTCGTCCAGCCCAGGGCGAAGTCGAGGATCTGCGTCCAGCGCACGTTCCACACGAAGCCGACGAAGCCGATGTGGGGGAAGAAATGCACGCAGGCGGGCGTGTAGTCCGGGGTGCTCCCGTTGCCCAGGGATGCCAGGCCGAGCAGCCCTCCGTACCGCATGTAGAGGGTCTCGGGCTTGTCCTTGTCGAAGCCGTCGCCCCAACCGACCGTTTCGTGGGAGACCATGAATCCGCTGCAGTGGTTGTAGTGGCGGGTGATGCCCATCCGGCCTCCGCCGAGGCCGACGAAGTGGCCGTCGACCTTGCTGTAGCCGCCGACGAGCATGTCGAGGCTGTTCCAGTAGAGGCCGAGGGACGGCTTGCTGGTGACCGTCAGACCCACGTCCGCCATCTCCAGCGCGTCCTCGGCGCGGTGGCGCATGTACTCCGCCACGGCGCAACCCTGGGAGCCTGCCAGCACCGCAGCCAGCGCCAGCGCCAGTGCGAACCTGCCCAGCCACCGTCCTGCATACATGTTCATACGTTGAACTCCGGAATGTCAGGGCCTGTCACCGAGGCCGGCCGGTCCGGCACCGGTGACAGAATTCGATCATAGCCGCCGGGCGAGGGCGAAGGCAAGTCAGCGGCTGTTCGGCGGCGCGGCCTGTGCGCGGGCGTAGTGGTCCGAGATGCGGCGCATGACGGGCACCTTGTGCTGGCTCCATGCGCAGACGGGCACCCCGCTGACGCGTCCGGCCTCGGGGTCGTAGAACGCGAACGCGTTCGGGCAGCGTTCGAGGCGTTCCGTCTCGAGCGTCTGGTTGTCCTCGAACGGCAGCACGATGATCTGCAGCATGGCCTGGGGCACCAGGTGCCTGGCGGCGCCGCGGCGCAGGCCGCGGCGGACCATCGAGCGGCCCATCAGGCAGGCGGCGTGCCACAGCTTGGCGGGGCCGCGCCCCTTCAGGAGCGCACCGATGCGGACGTGCCGCCGTGCGACGCCGGCCAGGGCCAGCAGGGCGCGCACGTACAGCCATCCGCGGCGGAGCCCGAGCCGCGCCAGAAGGCGTCCGCGGCGGGTGGTCGCCATCCGGTGCAGACGGCGCGCCATGCGGGCGTCGACGGCGAACAGGGCGTTGACCAGGTCGGGGAGCGAGCCCTTCAGGTAGCGGCTCAGGGGGACGTACTGCTCTCCGTCCGAGATCAGTAGGTAGAAGCTCTCGCAGTTCGGATGGGCGCCGGCGAACGGGGGCTTCTTGGCGTGCAGGCAGTCCATCAGGGCCTTGAGTTCGCCCACCACGCCGGCCGGCACGAAGTCCACGCGTTCGTCGGGGAACGCGTTGTTGATGAGGACCTCCATGTCCTCGTTGGTCATCCGCTCGGGCTCGAGGTCCAGGACGTCCGGCGACCAGGTCTGGGCCAGGGGCAGGAAGTAGACGCCCCGGATGAAGTCGCGGCGCTCATGGCAGAAGCGCAGCAGGTCGCCCACCTGGTGGTCGTTGAACCCCTTGGCGATGCAGGACATGATGCCCATCTTCGCGCCGCCGATCCGGGCCACGTTCTCGAGGGCTCTGTGCTTGATCTCCAGGTACTTCTCGTTGCCGCGAAGGACGCGGTAGGTCTCCGGGTTCTCGCCGTCGTAGGCGAACAGGATGGTGGCCCGCGTCTCGATGAGTCGGCGGCAGTAGTCCTCGTCGGCCAGCCTCAGCCCGTTGGTGACGACGCGCACGGACAGGCCCGCCGCCTTGGCCAGGCGGATGATCTCGAACAGGTCCTTGCGCACCGTGGGTTCGCCGCCGAACAACTGGACAGTCGGCCGGGGCGTGAGCTGCGACAGCTCGGCGAACATCTTCTCGAAGTAGTCGATGGGGGGTTCGAACAGGAACCCCATGCTCGGGGTGTTGTTGATGCAGATCGGGCAGTTGGAGTTGCAGCGGTTCGTGATGTCCACGAAGACGAAACTTGGCTGGTTCTTGCGTGCGCAATCGAGGCATTGCAGCATGCAGCCGGCGGGTTCCTCGTGCTTTCCGTCGAGGCTGCGCTTGGTGAAGTAACGCTGCGAATCGCAGGAGATCAGCGTCTCCGTGCGGCCGCAGGCGGGGCAGTCCTTCACCAGGTACACGCGGCCGTCGCGCTGTTCATGGGTCGCCTCGACCAGCGTGTCGCACGTGTTGCAGAAGCTTCGATTCATGGAGTCCGCCGGCATTCGGGGGCACGTTCGGTTCGCCAGGTGCGCACGCGACAGGCACCGGGTATGGTATAGTCAGAGGCGGCGCGGCGTCAAATGCGCTGAAACGGGAGGGAGCGGCGCCGGCGGGTCCGGCCGGCGTCGGCTGCCGAGGATCGAACACGGGAGGGCGTGCCGATGCGAATCCGCACGAAGCTGTTCATCCTGTTGATGGTCGCCGCGTTGCTGCCGGGCACGCTCATTGCGCTCTTCCACCGCTCCGCCATGCTGCAGCTCGGCCACGGGCTGGCCGGCGGCGTGCGGAAGGCGCAGACCGGCTCGGCCACGGACCTGCTCCGCCGGACCGTGTTCGACTACGGAACCATCATCCGGAGGGACCGGGCGGCCCTGGAGACGGCCGTCCGGTTCCAGGCGCGCGAGGTGGAGCGCCTCCTGGCATCGCCTCCGCCGGCGGACGCACGGGTCTTCCTCAATGACGACTACGCAGACGGGGGCCGGCCGCCGGCCGACGTGCGCCGGTCGGAGCAGCACTTCCGCACGGACGACGCCGGTGCGCGCGTTCCCATCGACGTCAGCTACGCGGAGCAGGTCTACTTCGTGGTGGACGGCCTATCCCCGCGCGCCCTGGCGGACGACATGGCGCGTCTGTCCTCGATGCCGGAGGTCTATGCGTTTGCCCGCCGCAGCCTGGGCGACCTGGCCTACTGGCAGTACACCAGCCTGGAGGCCGGGTTCCACACGAGCTATCCGGGGCACGGCGGCTACCCGGCGGACTACGACCCCCGCACCCGCGAATGGTACGTGCGCGCACGCGACCACGGGGACCTGACCTGGCTGGTGATGCCGGAGGTTTCGAGCCGGACCGTGACCCAGACCGTCGCGATGCCGGTGCGGGGGCCGGACGGGCGGTTCGCCGGCGTGACGGCCATCGACGTCCCCTTCGGGAGCCTGTTCCACGCCCTGCGGCTGCCGGCGGCCTGGGCGGCGCAGGCGGAGACCATGCTGGCCGTCCTGGACGGTGCGGGCGGGGAGGACGGGAGGGCCCAGGTGCTTGTGCACCGCGACTACGAGCGGCAGGGCCGGAACTGGCAGACGCCGCTCGAACTGCTCTACCTGGAATCGGATCAGCCTGCGAGGCTGCAGGACATGCTGCGCACCTCGCGCGAATCCGGGGCGGCCGTGGCCCGGATGGACTACCGTGGAGTCGATTCGCTCTGGGCCTGCGGGCCGGCGATCCCGGGGAGACCCTTCCCTGTGGTGGTCGTGCCGCACGACCTGATCGTGGCCGAGGCGGCGCAGGCGGAGGGAGTGGCCCTGGCGCGCACGGACCGGGCTTTGTGGGGGGCCGGGCTCCTGCTGGCCGGCGTCGGCGTGCTGGCCGGGGCGATCGCGCTGATCGCCTCCCGGGCGATCTCCGGGCCGATCCGGCAGCTCGCCGGGGCCGCCGAGAAGCTGGCCGAGGGGGACTACGATGCGTCGGTGGCGATCGGGACGGGGGACGAGCTTCAGGAACTCGGAGAGGTGTTCAACAGCATGGGGCCCCGGCTTCGGGACTACAGCAAGGTGAAGCACTCGCTGGAGCTGGCCATGCAGATCCAGCAGAACCTCCTGCCGCGCCAGGCCCCGCAGGTCGAGGGGTTCGAAGTCTACGGACAGACCCGCTACTGCGACGAGACCGGCGGCGACTACTTCGACTTCATCGACCTGGCGCCGATGGGGCTGAAGGCCCTCGGGCTGGTCGTGGGCGACGTGAGCGGCCACGGCATCCCGGCGGCGCTTCTGATGGCCTCCGCACGGAGCGTCTTCCGGGTGCATGCCGGGAGTTCGCCCAGGGAACCGGCGGCCGCGATCCGCGCGCTGAACCGTTCCCTCGTGCACGACACGATGGCCGAGAGCTTCATGACGCTCTTCTACGCCCTCGTGGACATACCGGAGCGGACGCTGCACTGGACGACGGCGGGGCACGACCCGGCGATCCTCATCCGCCGGGCGGGCGGCCGGACCGAGCAACTGGGCTCGCCCGCGCTGCCGGCGGGCCTGTTCGAGGAAGCGGACTACACGAGCAGCGGCCCGGTTCGGATGGAGAGCGGCGACGTGATGATCATCGGCACGGACGGCATCTGGGAGGCGCGCGATCCGGAGGACAACCTGTACGGCCACGAGCGGCTGCACGCGACGCTCGCCGCCTGCAGGGAGGCGTCGGCCGAAGGCATCTTCGAGGCCATCATGGAGTCCGTGACGGAGTTCAGCGCCGGCCGGCCCGCCGAAGACGACATCACCCTGGTGGTCCTCAAGGCGCTGTAGGCCCGACGGGTCAGTAGCCCTCGGCCGGCGCCAGGAGCATGTCGACGGGCTGCTTCGGAGGCCGCGCGGCGAGTGTGTCGCGCAGCACCCTCTTGAGGCGGTTCAGGTCGCACGGCTTTACCAGGTAGTCGCTCGCGCCCAGCCGCATCGTCTTGACCACCTTGCTGATCTGGGCGAGCACCGAGAGCACGACC